>CAMLNK010000032.1 GCA_946481035.1 uncultured Dyadobacter sp.
ATTGAAGAGTTTCTGTTTGCGACCTATGGCAAGGTGAAGATCAAGCAGGAAGATATAGAGGAGGTTATCGCGCTAACGCGCCAGGATAAGAAGAACAAAGGAAAGGAAATCAGGTTTTCATTGCTGAATGGGGCCGGGCAATGTGCCTTTGATATAGTAGTAAACGCGGCTGAAATGCGCAGATCAATAGCTTATTATTTGGGATAGATTTACAGGTTCGGCATAAGCTATTGGTAGTGTGAGGGAGTATTGAAAATACATTCTTGATATATCTTAATTCACAACCTGACAAATTTAAATGCTTATGCTGAGGTCTATTTTTATTTATGCCGCTTTACTGCTCGTAGTCGTGATTGCAGGGTGTTCCAGTGGCCGGAAAGTGTTTGTGGAGCATGATTACAGCTACGAAACCAATTTTAAGGATTACTCTTCTTATACGTTTCTGGAATGTGAGAGGGATACCAATAATCTTTGCACCGAAATTTACGAGGCGATCCGTCGTCAGATGCAGGTAAGAGGCTACAAGCTCACTGCCGAAAAGCCTACGCTGCTGGTGAACTATGGTATTTTTTACGATAACCTGCGTTACCAGGGCTATATGCAGCCGGTGATCAAGAACTGGGTAGATACGGAGAATGAGGGATTCCGCTACGAACCGATCAAATATGCGCTCGACAAGGGCACACTGATCGTGTCATTGATCGATGCGGAAAGTGACCAGGTGGTTTGGAGAGGCTATGCTTCGGGGATATTCAAAGGAACGGAAAGTTCCAATAACCATTACCGGAGCGTTGTAAGGCGCATTTTTGACCAATATCCGCTGTTTGCCAAAGGCTATGACCCGCGGCGTTACAGCGAGCAGGTAGGGCGATAATTTGCCGGTCGTTCAGGGAATTAGCCGATCACGCGTGCTCTGTCAGGGACACGCGTGACCGGCATTTTTTATATTATTTGGTTAAACCGGCGTCGTCGGACGCGCCTAATGCCAATGCGCCCCAGTCGAGGTTTTCGCGGCCTTTGGCGAGGCCGGAAATGAAGCGGTTTTTGATAATGTCGGCAAAAGGCATAGGGGCATTTACGTCCGAGGCGGTTTGGAGTGTCAGGTTAATGTCTTTCAAACCGAGCGGATACCGGAATGCGACCGGCTCGTAGGTATTGCTCGCGACGAGCTTGCCGTAATTCTGGAAAATAGGCGCTGCGAAAAGGGTCGACGTCAGCATTTCGTAGATGCTTTGTCTTGAAATACCATTCTTTTCGGCCATTGTAAATGCTTCGCCCATCATTTCGAGGCTGCACGCGATCATAAAGTTTCCGGCGAGCTTGATCACATTAGCCGCCCCGGCATCGTCGCCGAAATCGAAGACACCTTTTACAAAACTTTGTACAATGGGTTTGATACGCTCCTTCGCAGCCGCATTACCCGAAAGGCAAATGTTACCCACCTTCGCGCGCACCGCTTCCGGGCGTGCGAATATGGGCGCACCCACATAATGCGCGCCGTACCACTCATGTACCTGCGCGAGCTGGCGCGAGGTTTCCGGTGAAATGGTGCTCATCGAAACGTGTACACCATCTTTTCCCAGCTTTTCAACCAGTTCCATCGAAAACAGTTCTTCCACAGCCGCATCGTCGGCGAGGACTGAAAATACGAGCCCGCCGGTGGTAATGGCGTCGATCGGATTTTCCACCACTGTGGCGCCGAGTTTGATCAATGGTTCTGCTTTGGAAGCCGTTCTGTTCCAAACAACAAGTTCATAACCCGCTTCGAGCAGGCTTTCTGCGATAGGAGTACCAAGGTTCCCGAGTCCGAGAAACGCTATTTTTTCAGACATAATGATTGGTTTGGATAGTAGACAAAATTTAAACTTGAATGACTCCCACATTGAATGGCTTCTCAATGGGTGCCTGATCGGCAGCCTGAATGCCTGCCGATATAATGCGCCGCGTTTCCACGGGATCGATAATGCCATCGACCCAAAGGCGCGCGGCGGCGTAGTAAGGAGATAGTTCCTGGTTGTAGCGGTCGGTGATTTGTTTCAAAAGCTCCTTTTCCGCTTCTGGCGTGATCGTCTCGCCTTTGGCTTTTAATGTAGCGGTTTGCACTTGCAGCAACGTCCGAGCTGCCGTGGCGCCGCTCATCACCGCCATCTGGGCTGTCGGCCAGGCGAATATCAGCCGCGGATCGTACGCTTTGCCGCACATGGCGTAGTTACCGGCGCCATAGGAGTTGCCGATAATGAATGTAAACTTCGGTACCACCGAATTAGCCACCGCATTTACCATTTTTGCGCCATCCTTAATAATGCCTCCCTGCTCCGCACGACTACCGACCATGAAGCCGGTTACATCATGGAAGAAAACAAGCGGGATCTTTTTCTGGTTGCAATTCATGATAAATCGTGCCGCTTTGTCGGCCGCTTCGGCGTAGATGACGCCGCCCATTTGCATTTCGCCTTTGCCGGAGCGTACCATTTTGCGCTGGTTGGCAACGATGCCTACCGCCCAGCCGTCCACGCGCGCGTAGGCGCATATGAGGGTTTTACCGTAATCGGGTTTGTACTCGTCGAGCTCCGAGTTATCCACAATGCATTCCAGAATGGGCAGCACGTCGTAAGGTTTCAGGCGGTCGGTTGGGAGAAGGTTGTAGATTTCCTCGGGCCGGCGCGTGGGTATTTCCGCATTTTTGCGGTCGAAGCCGGCGGATAATGGCTTTCCTATTTTATCGATATGCCTCTTAATGGCGTCCAGGCAGGATTTATCGTCGGGAAACTTGTTGTCGGTAACGCCGGAGATTTCGCAATGCATTGCAGCGCCGCCGAGCGATTCGGCGTCAATATCTTCGCCGATGGATGATTTGACCAGGTAAGGCCCTGCAAGAAACACCGAACCGGTTCCTTCGACGATGAATGCTTCATCCGACATGATCGGCAAATAGGCCCCACCCGCCACGCAGGCGCCCATAATGGCCGAAATCTGCACAATACCCATCGCTGACATTTGCGCATTGTTCCTGAAAATACGCCCGAAATGCTCCTTGTCCGCAAACACTTCCGCCTGCATAGGCAGGTATACGCCCGCGCTGTCCACGAGGTAAATGACCGGCAAGCGGTTCTCCATCGCGATTTCCTGCGCGCGCAAGTTCTTTTTCGCAGCGATCGGGAACCATGCGCCTGCTTTCACTGTGGCGTCGTTAGCCACGATCATGCATTGTTTTCCGGAAACATGGCCGATGCCCACCACCACGCCGCCCGCCGGGCAGCCGCCTTCTTCTTCGTACATGCCCCCCCCGACGAATGCACCGATTTCGAGGAAATCAGAGCCTGGGTCGATCAGATAGCTGATCCTTTCCCTGGCGGTCAGTTTGCCTTTTTGGTGCTGTGCTTCTATTTTTTTCTTGCCCCCGCCGAGCTTTACCTGCTCGTATTTCTGGTTCAGGATTTCGATAAGGTGTGGTAGGCTTTCCTGGCTGGTCATGATGATGAAGAATGGTGTGAAAATTGAAATGGGCTTATTTCAAATGTAAAAAGTCGTTCACCGGTAAGCAAACGACTTTCATATTAATTTAAAACGGAAGACCCTATTTAATGGTCGTGGCGGTGTCCAGCGGCGACTCGGCCGGGCCTTTGTCTTTTTTACCAAAAACAGAGACATGGATATAACGCTTCGGCTGCTCGCGGAAATTGGTGAGCAGCTTGTTCATGCTGATCATCGTCCGGTTGAGGTTGTTGTACAATGTCTCATCCTTTACGAGTTTTCCGGCGGTTCCTTTGCCTGATTGAACGCTTGCGAGCAGGGTATGCAGTTCTTCAATTGTTTTACGCGCGCTCGTCACCGTTTCGCCCAGGCGCAATGCATTCAGCGAGTCGGCCAGGGTGCCGGTTTTCGCAAGCAATGGTTTCAATTCCTTTTCGGTCTCGACGAGCGAAGTCGTGAGTTTGTTCAGGTTCGAGGTCATAGCCAGCAGGTTTGCGCGGTTTTCGGCGAGGAGGCCTTGCAAGCTTGTGCCCGTTTGATTATAGTTTTTCAAAACCTGGTTCAAAATCAAACCCGTTTCCTGGAAACCGCCTACTACGAGATCGAGGTTTTTGATGAGGGAATCGGCGTGGGATACGAGGGGTAATGCTTTTTCCTGCAAAACAGCCGAAATACCCGACTCTTTTCTTGCTATGAGCGTGTCGCCGTCTTTCATCGGTGCGCCGGTACCCATCGCCAGGTGGATTACCTTGCCGCCGAGCAGGCCACCGTCGGCCAGCACTGCGCCTGTTCCCTGCGGTACCACAATGCCTTTTTGCACGTCGATGGTCACCAGCAACTGGTTTCCGCGGTTTTGGAGCAGCCTGATCTCCTGTACCCGGCCCACGTTCAAGCCATTGAGCAAAACGGGATTGGAGGCCGTCAGACCGTCGATATTGTCGTAAACGACGTGGTATTTATATGTTCTGGAAAAAACGTCGGAACCTTTGAGGATATGAAAGCCGAAATACAGCATGATTATGGCGAAAAGTGCCATGGCTCCGACTTTTGCTTCTCTTGATATTTTCATGGACTATTGGTTTGTCCTGCATGAAACAGCGGCAGGCTAGGCGGTATTAACACCAAAGTATCAAAAATTGTTTTGACAAATCAAAGCAATATGTGACCGTTGAGCTACCGGTCCATATCTTTTTTATACGCCATAAATGCCGAATGAATGCATTTGGCCACTTCTTCCTGTCCTGCTTCGGAGCTCAGGTATTCTTCTTCATCGGGCGATGAAAGGAAGCCGGTTTCGATGAGTACACTAGGCATTGCACAGCGCCACAGTACGAGGAACCCCGCCTGCTTTACGCCGCGGCTGTCGCGTTCGGAGATCGACTGGAATTTCTTTTCGATCAGGTCGGCGAGTTTTAAGCTGCTGGAAATGAATGCGCTCTGGTAATTGGCGAGCATTATGTGCGCGAGTGGCGAATCAGGGTCGAAGCCTTTGTATTTCTGCTTGTAATTTGTTTCCTGCAAGATTACCGAGTTCTCGCGTTTCGCTACTTCCAGGTTACCCTCGGTTTTGTGCAAACCCATTACGAAGGTTTCGGTGCCTCTCACAGACCTCGATCGCGGCGTCGCATTGCAATGGATGGAAATGAAAAGGTCGGCATTGTTGCGGTTGGCGAATGCGGAACGTTCGCCGAGTTCAATGAATACGTCGGTGGAACGCGTGAAGAGCACTTTTACGTCCGGCGTTTCTTCTTTGATTTTCTTACCAAGCTCTAATGCTACGGCCAGAGCCACATCCTTTTCCTTGGTATATTTGCCCCTGGTGCCGGGGTCCTTGCCGCCGTGCCCGGCGTCGATTACGACTGTATTAACCTTGCTTCCCGACTTCGCTGTAACCGGTTCTTGCTGAAAAACAAAGGCGACACTCGCCAGCAAAAAACTTGCTACAATTACTAATTTAAGAAGTTTTAACATTATTTTTTAGTTGGGGCCTTACGCGAAAGGGGTTTCTCTGCTAATTTTGAAATTCGTTATGCAAAAATACGCTAATTGTTAGAACTGAAAAGAAAGGCGATTATTATATCGTCGGTAGTTGCGGCGTTTCTCCTGTTCAGCACTGTGGCATGTGTGCAGCAACGCTCCAAGGGTTCCGGGAAAAATCAGGGTAAGCTTAAAAGTTCGGCTTCTGCAAAGCAATCAGCGGATTCCCTTCTTACAGTGCAAAAGCAAGCAGGTGCGGATACTTCCCGTGCCGGTCAACCCGGTGCGTCCGTTCCAAGAGGTGGTGTTAATGCGGATAGTACGCTGGCAGGCAAAGGGTTAGCCGCAGATTCGACCGCCGCCGATTCACTTAAAAATCCCGACGACCTCGAAAATACCGTAGAATATACCGCCGAAGATTCCACGATCATGGACGCTGTTTTGAAGCAGGTCCATTTGTACGGAAATGCGGAAGTGAACTACGGGACCATCAACCTCAAAGCGAATTACATCCGTCTCAACTGGATCACCAACGAGGTTTACGCGATTGGTACCTATGATTCAACGGCGAAAAAAATGGCCGGCGAGCCGGTTTTCCAGGATGGTCCGGAGACGTATAATACCAAAGAGATACGGTACAATTTCAAATCCAAGAAGGCGCTCATCCAGGGGATCGTAACGCAGGAAGGGGATGGGAACATCCGCGGCGAGAAGGTGAAAAAGGATACGGAGGGCAATTTTTACATCCGCCATTCCATCTACACGACCTGTAACCTCACGCACCCGCACTATTTCATCAATGCGCCGAAAATCAAGATGGTGAACAAGAAGCAGGTCATTTCGGGGCCATTCAACCTCGTGATCAGCGATGTGCCGCTGCCCATCGGACTCCCGTTTGGGTTTTTCCCTTTTCCCAAAAAGAAAGAGAACGGAACGAGCGGGGTGATCTTCCCTACCTACGGCGAGGAGCCGAACGGGCGTGGTTTTTACCTTCGCGACGGCGGTTACTACTTCGCGATCAGTGAATATGTCAATGCGATTATTACCGGACAGATTTATTCCAACACCAGCTGGGGCCTTAAACTTACGTCATCGTATATCAAACGCTATCAGTATTCGGGTAACCTGTCGCTGGCTTTCAACAAGAATAAATCCAGCGATGAAATTCAAAGGCTTCTTAAAACCGGCGCCACCAACGATTTCAGCATTGTGTGGTCGCATGCGCCCAAGGCAAGGGGAAACTCTACATTCTCGGCAAATGTGAATGTGAGCAGCAATACGTATAACCAGCAACAGGCTTATGATGTGAGCAAATATACCTCCAACGTAGCCAGTTCCTCGGTGCAATACAACCGCACATTCGGGCAGTATATGCGTGCAGCAGGCTCGTTGCGCGTGAACCAGAACTTTGGTCAAATAAACCCAGTCACCGAAAAGCGTGAAAACGGAAAGACCAACGTTTCTACCGATTTCAGTTTCGGCGTGAACCAGATTGCCCCATTCGCATTAAAGGGCGGCCGAGGGCGCTGGTATGAAAGCTTCCGTTTGGGTCTGGATTTTAATGGTAACTACGCGTTAGCGAATGCACTGACCGCCATCGACACTTCTTACAGCAGTCTTGGATTCGTCGTAACCGATGCTAAAATCGATACGACGCGACTGAATAAAACGAAAATCGTAGCATTCAATCTGGACAACCTGCCGGACATGCTTAAAGATGCGCAGTTCACAGGCCGGTACAGTCTCCCGATCTCGTTGCCGAACTTCAAAGTGTTGCGTTTTGTGAATATTACACCTAGTATGTCGCTGTCGGGGGAGGTGTTCACCAAACAATATAAGTACACTAAAACCGGCCGCGATTCGATCCGCATTGATACATTAAGGAAGGTTGGCACCGAATATTCCTACAACTTTGGTGCGGGGATGAACACGCGTTTCTACGGGACGTTCTTCTTTGGCGGGAAACGCCTGGAAGCGATTCGTCATACGGTGATT
The DNA here is from genome assembly GCA_946481035.1 of uncultured Dyadobacter sp. Next base: position 7,447 of record CAMLNK010000032.1, read on the forward strand.
CCGTCGGTGTCATTCACTTATACGCCTGATTTTACAGGGGAATCGTTCGGGTTTTATGAAAGAATCCAGGTGGAGGACAGGAAGGGTAATGTCCGCGATCTTTCGCTGTCCAAGTATCGGGGAGTAGGCTCCGGTGTGGGTAATGGCCGGGCGTCGAGTGTCATTTCATTCAGTTTAAACAACTCATTTGAAATGAAACTCAAAAGCAAGAGCGATACGGCCGCGCAGCAGTTCGAGAAGGTTTCGCTGCTGGATAACCTGAGTTTGGGCGGAAGTTACAACCTGCTGGCCGACTCATTGAATTTATCCAATATCACCATTAATGCCAATGCACGGATCGGCCGGAATCTGAACCTGAACTTCAACATGAACCTCGACCCGTATACCTATGTCGCGAACCCGAATATCATCGGTAATCAGGTTGGTACAAAGGTGAATAAGTATGCGGTTACTTCGGGGCAGGGTCTTGCCAATTTGCAGAGCCTCGGGTTTACATTAGGAACGAGTTTCTCACCGAAAAGCAGCTCGTCCAACACCAAAACCACTCCGCAGGGCCTCAATCCTAACGACCCAAATGCGGCTGCGAAACAGGAGGCCAAGGAGTTTATCGCGCAAAACCCCGAGTTATATGTGGATTTCAATATCCCCTGGAACGTGTCGCTGAACTATAACTTCGGGCTTACCAAACCGGGTTTGTCGAAAGCGCAGATCATCCAGGCCATTCAGGCAACGGGCGACTTGAGTTTGTCCAAAAACCTCAAACTGACCCTCAGTACCGGTTTCGACTTCGTCGCATTCGAGCCTACGATTACGCAGCTGGGCCTTACGCGTGACCTGCATTGCTGGGATATGAGCTTCAACTGGACGCCATTTGCCGGCAGCGCGGCCCGTGCGAGCAATTATAACTTCACATTGAAAGTGAAATCGGCCATCCTGCAAGATCTGAAAGTGACCCGCCGCCGGTCATTCTACGACAGATCTGCTTACTAATCAGTCATTTGTGTTGAAACAAAAATGGCCGTCCCATTGGAACGGCCACTGCAAATGCTTGCGGATAATGCTTATTTGGAAGCCGGCTTAGCTGCCTTAGGAACCACTTCTCCGTTCAGGTAAAGGGTAATAGAACCACCTTCCGTGTTGCTGAAAACAGTTACAGGCTTATTGAAAGGACCTGCTGCTGCAGCGTTGAAAGTAGCTTTTACTGAACCGGTTTTACCTGGAAGAACAGGGTCTTTTGACCATACTGGTGTAGTACATCCGCATGAAACGGTTACGTTAGAAAGGATCACCGGGTCAGAACCTGTGTTGGTGAATACAAACTCGTGCGTAACGGGAGTGCCTTGTGGTACTTTGCCGAATTTGTGTGTTTCTTCTTTAAATTTCAGCACACCCTTCTGTGCAAAACTTACGGTGGTCAGCCCGAGGATCAATACCAGCGCTGAAAAGAATACTTTCATAGTTGTAACTATACTTTAAGTGGTGGAAAACTTACTGTTAAACAAGATTAACGCTTAAAAAGCTAAATATAATAATCATTAACCAATATTAACAATGCCCCAAAAGTAGGCGTTCCGATGCCGGGGTTATTATTTTCCTGCCTAATTTTGGCTTGCATTCAAAAAAACGTAATTTAACTTACGGATTAAAACCCGTAATTTTTGCTTATGCTTCAAAATGATAGTTTGACCGGTTCCAGTGTTTTGAGTAAGGAAGAAATTATCGACGATTACCGCCTCGCGTGCGAGAGTCGTCAGGTAAGTTTGCTGGGAAGGAAGGATACAATGGGTGGCCGTTCTAAATTCGGGATTTTTGGAGATGGTAAGGAAGTAGCGCAGATTGCACTTTCCAAAGTTTTTCAACCGGGTGATTTTCGCTCGGGATATTATCGGGACCAGACCATCGAGGCGGCTGTCGGGAACCTTACCTGGCAGCAATTTTTTGCCCAGATGTACGCCCACGCCGACTTGGAACACGAACCGAATACCGGAGGGCGCTCGATGAACGGCCACTTTTCAACACGCTGGGTCGATGAGAACGGTGACTGGCTCGATCAGACCAAATTGCACAATTCCGTTTGCGATATTTCATCTACCGCCGGGCAGATTCCCCGCTCGGTAGGCCTCGGATACGCTTCCAAACTATACCGCGAGAATGCCGACCTGCATGGTATGACCACGTTTTCCCATGATGGGAATGAGGTCGTATTTGCGACGATCGGAGATGCTTCTACTTCGCAGGGGATGTTCTGGGAGGCGATGAATGCCGCGGGTGTGTTGCAGATTCCACTGATCGTTTCGGTATGGGACGATGGCTACGGAATTTCGGTTCCGGTGGAGTATCAGACTACCAAAAGCAGCATTTCCAAAGCCCTGGCCGGCTTGCAGCGCAATGAGGACGGCGACGGGATCGAAATCATGACCGTGAATGGTTGGGATTATCCTGCGCTGGTGGAAACTTATCAGAAGGCGTCGAGGATCAGCCGGGAAAAACATGTGCCGGTGCTGGTACATGTTACCGAGCTCACGCAGCCGCAGGGGCATTCCACTTCCGGGTCGCATGAGCGATATAAATCAAAACAGCGGTTGGGGTGGGAGCGTGACCATGATTGCAACGTGCATTTCCGTGATTGGATCTTAAAAAATGGCTATGCGACCGACGAAGAGCTCGAAGAAATCGAACGTGAAGCCAAGGAGAAGGCTTTTCACGAGCGCAATGCTGCCTGGCAGGCTTTCCGAAAAGAGCTGGACGCAGAATACAATGAGGCCATCCAGCTGTTGCAGGCAGTAGCCGGTGCGAGTGCCTTTTCGGCCGAAATAAATAATGCGATTCTCGAATTGCAAAAGACTTATCTGCCGGTTCGCCGGGATATGATCGGGACTGTGCGCAAGGTTTTGAGAATGATTGGAAGGGAGGAAAATGACCAAAAATATGCCCTGCAACAGTTTCTGCAAGATAATCTGAAAGCCAATAAGGAGCGTTTCAATACCCATTTATACAGCGAAACGCCCTATTCGCCGATGCTCGTGGAACCTGTGAGCCCCGTGTTTTCGGATAACAGCCCTACCGTCGACGGACGGGAGGTAATACGAACCTACTTCGATGCGCTGTTTGAAAAAGACCCGCGTGTGGTAGCGTTGGGCGAAGACATCGGTTTTATCGGCGATGTGAACCAGGGGTTTGCCGGTTTGCAGGAAAAATACGGCGAAGTCCGCATTACCGACACTGGTATCCGCGAAACGACGATCATCGGGCAAGGGATAGGCATGGCCATGCGTGGCTTGCGGCCGATCGTCGAAATTCAATATTTTGATTATATCTATTATGCATTAGCGACGCTTACCGACGACCTGGCGTCGCTCCGGTACCGAACTGCCGGTGGCCAGCGCGCACCGCTGATCATCCGGACGCGCGGGCATCGTCTGGAAGGCATCTGGCACTCAGGTTCGCCCATGGGCACGATGCTCAGCAGCTTGCGGGGACTGCACGTGATCGTTCCGCGGAACTTCACCCAGGCGGCCGGTTTTTATAATACATTAATGAAAGGCGATGACCCTGCATTGATCGTAGAACCGTTGAATTCCTATCGTCAGAAAGAAATTATGCCGGATAATGTCGGCGAATACTACATTCCGCTAGGCCAGCCTGAAATTTTAAAAGAAGGAAATGACCTCACTATTGTTACCTATGGCTCAATGTGTCGTATAGTAATGGAGGCCGCTTCTCAATTGCAGCATGCAGGTATTGAAGTTGAAGTCATCGACGTGCAGACTTTGCTGCCATTCGATGTCGACAACCGGATAGTGGAGTCCATTAAAAAGACGAACCGGGTCATTTTTGCCGATGAAGACTTACCCGGAAGTGCATCGGGTTTTATGATGCAGCAGGTTTTGGAAAAACAGCAGGCTTACCGCTGGCTTGATTCGGCGCCGGTAACCATTGCAGCGAAAGATCACCGCCCGCCTTATGGCTCGGATGGCGATTATTTCTCGAAACCGAATATGGACGACATTTTTGAAACTGTTTACAACATCATGCGAGAAGCGGCCCCAGATAAATATCCGGAGCTGTTTAACGTATGATCTTATGTATCGTTCAAGAGGAAAAAGAATCTTAGACATTTTACTGGCGGCAATGGGGTTGATTACCTCGTTGCCGTTTTTTGTGCTGCTGCCGCCGTTGCTGTGGGTGCATTTCAGGGGTAACCCGTTCTTCGTGCAGGCCAGGCCGGGGCTGAATGCGCGGCTTTTTACAATTTTGAAATTCAGGACAATGCCTGGTGACGGCAGGCAGGCTTCCTGGCTCGGCAAATTGCTCCGCAAATCGTCCCTCGACGAACTGCCGCAGTTCTGGAATGTGCTGACGGGAGAAATGAGCATCGTCGGCCCGAGGCCGTTGCTGGTAGAATATCTGCCGCTTTACAATGCCGAGCAGCTTCTGCGGCATGCGGTGAAGCCCGGAATGACGGGTTTGGCGCAGATCAATGGCCGGAACAGGCTCGGGTGGCACGAAAAGTTTGAACACGACCTGCACTATGTAGATAACCTTTCACTGGCGCTTGATTTGCAGATCATTGTCGCGACGGTTGCCAAAATGCTGTTGCTGCGGAAAACCGACGGTTCCGGTGTGGATGCATTACCTTTTAAGGGGAATGGAATATGCTGATATACGGAGCAGGTGGGCATGCGAAAGTGGTGAGGAGCATTCTTTCGG
>CAMLNK010000033.1 GCA_946481035.1 uncultured Dyadobacter sp.
GAGATGTCTGTTTATTGGATTTCAGATCGACCATGAACAAAGTTAGGAATTATGCGTCCTTTTTAATGCCGGTGTACCACTTGCCCATCGACGTTTCCAGGAAATTTTCCGATTCCCGGTGATCGGTCGAAAGGCTTATGTGCTCCCACTCTTCCATTTCCGCCTTCCGGGCAGCATCGGCGTGTTTCAGTATGCCGATTGCTTCGCTACCGAGCACCAGGTGAACGGGCGGCGCGGGGTGCACGGCCAGGGCTACCATCACATCCGCAGCCCGTTCCGGATCGCCCACAGGTATGAATTTACCTGATTTGAAATAATCGGTACGTTGGTTGACCATTTCATAACCTTCGATCTCACGGGCGTAGGTCATGGAAGCGCCGGCCCAGTCGGTGCGGAAACCACCCGGCTCCACACTGGTAACGTAAATCCCCAGCGGTGCTACTTCCTTGGCCAATGCCTCGGTAAAGCCGCCCAGGCCGAATTTGGCGGCCTGGTACATGGTGAGCCCGGGATTGCCTACACGGCCTCCTATTGAGCTGATCTGCAAAATGCGGCCGCTTCCCTGCTTGCGCATATAAGGCAGTACCGCGCGGGTGATCTCGATCGGCGCATAAAGGTTTGTTTCGAGCTGGCTGCGTACCTGCTCTTCGGTGAAGGCCTCCGCGGCGCCGATAATGCCGAAACCCGCATTATTCACCAGCACATCGATGCGGCCGAAATGCGCCACAGCATCGGCTACCACATGATAAACCTGCTCATAATCGGTAACGTCCAGCGATACCGGATAAACCTGATCGCCGTATTGCGCCACCAGTTCGTCCAATTGCGTGGTGTTCCGGGCAGTGGCCACCAATTTATCTCCGCTTTTCAAAACTGCTTCTGCAAGGCTGCGTCCCAATCCGCGGGAGCTGCCTGTAATGAACCATACTTTTGTCATTGTCTTTGTGTTTAAGTACAATACAAAAGTACCCGGTCGCGCCCCGACCGACTTTGTTGAAAAGCTCAGAGTTGCTTTGTTAAAAAGCTCATTGTTTTAATACATAAAAGAAGATTTCCGTGCGGATCTTAAAACCGAGCGACTCGTACACGCCTATTGCCCGCGCATTATCCGTCCGCACGTGCAGGAAAGGTTGTTCTCCGGCCAGTTGAATGCGGTTTACCTGCCGGAGCAGCAAATGCCGTGCATATCCTTTGCCCAGGTGGTCGGGGTGGGTGCAAACCGCGCTGATCTCCGCATAACCTTCGGGATGCATGCGCTGGCCGGCCATCGCTACAAGGTTTCCATGATCAAAAATCCCTTCGTAATGGCCGAAGCGGATGGTTTCGGTCGAAAATGGGCCGGGAGCGGTAAGGCTGGCCAATGCGACCATTTCCGGGACGTTCACCGTGGTGAGCGGAATGGTTGCCGGGCCTTCGGATTCGGGGAGAACGGGGCCTTGGTAGAGCATCTGATAACCGGGAACTGCCGCCAAAACCTGCCATGGAGCTGGGATTTCCACATTTTCGTTACTGACGAAAATAACGTTGTGATCGAAGGGAATCGCTTCATACAATGCCGGCAAGCCTGCCAGCGCCGGGCCTTCCACGGCTACAAAGGGCGATACTTCCGGCAGGAAATATGCCAATCCTTCCTGCACGCTGCCGAGCGCACGGTTATGTGTGCGCAGCGCATGCCAGGCGGGGTTGTCGAGGATCTGTTTCATTTCAAATAGTCAATTCTTTGGCCAATTTATAATACAAAAAAGTGGCTGCCATGAAAGAGCAGCCACTTTTGCCAAAACACACGAAAACACTATTCGAAACAGAAGGCCGCAAAGCCACTTCATGCAAGTCAATAACAGGCCATCACCCTGTGTTTTGCATACGCAAAAATGATATTACAAATATCCGGAAAACGAGCGCGAATGGCCCGCACGATCTGTCCGAAGGTTAGGACAATCTGAACATCCCGTTACTACTTCTTTCGGTTAGCGGGCACCGGCGCGGAACGCTTCGGGGGTGAGGCCGGTCTGTTTTTTGAAGAAACGGGCGAAATACGACTGGTCGCTAAACCCTAGCCCATAGGCAATTTCCTTCACTGAATGCTGCCGGTGATACAGTTCGCGTTTCGCTTCGATGAGCATCAGGCGGTAGAGCAGCTTGCTCACTGTCGTCCCCATTTTTTCGCGGAGCAGTTCATTCACCCGTTTAGGCGTGAGGCCGATCTCCCGGGCATAGAATGCAGCCGATTTTTCCTGCCGGTAATGCATTTGCATTAATTGAAAAAGCCTTACCAGCCGGTGGTCTTCGGCGCCGGTTATCTGGTGGTTGCGCTTCCCAAAACGGTGAAGATGTGTAAGAAAGGCTGTTGTGTATTTCAAAAGCAGGGTTATGTCCGCAATTCCTTCACATTCGAGGAGTATCAGATCGAAAAGGTGCCTCAGAGGGGCCTGCATTTCCCCGGGAATGGCAAAGGCTAGGTTTTCGAAAGGCAAAAAGAGCTGGCGCAGATGCGACTCATCGATGCGGTCGAAAATATCGTGCGCGAATACGATCGTACGTGCGCGCGGGAGCGTGGGCGCGGGAATGGAATGCACCTGGTTGGGTGCGAGGAGGAACACTTCGTTGGCCTTTACCGGAAACGATTCGAAATCAATATGATGCGTGCCACCGGTTTCCGAAAACCATATTATCGCGAAAAAACTGATGCGGTGGCTGGGCGCATGATCGCCCAATGCAAGGCCGCTGTCCGACGCCATAAAACGCGAGGGCGGGAGTTCATGCAAAGGGAAATCGGTGTGCTGTGCCATAGGTGTTGGTAAGTACCAGTTATGTCGGCGCGCCGGGAATACCCCCGGCGCGCCGCACAAATTTACATACCTCAATCTACTTTCACTTCCTGACCAGTACTTTATGAGATACCTGCGAACCGTCGGCGTGTTTGGTCACCAGAATGTACACGCCCGATGCCATGCCTTTCAGATCGATTTCACTTTGCGCACGACCAGCCTGGTAAACCACCGCACCGCTCGCAGAGATTAGTTTCAGGCTTTTCACTGCATTTTGAGAGTTAGAACGAATGAAAAGTTTCTCGCTCGCCGGGTTCGGGAAAATAGAAATGCTTTCTTCTGTATTTTCTTCCAACTCAGCCTGCAAACGCAGATTGGAAACATTATCCCCGGCAGGTGCGGGAGACACGCTCTTTCCTTCGACGTACACCTGCACATATCGCCATGGACCGTACATTTGGCCTGTCAACGCAAGCGCCGGCTCGTACCTGACACGCGCTCTCAGTTTTGTTTCAGGGTTTAACTTAACCACCAAACCTTTCAGCTCCGTTCCTGCCGCGGTAAGATCTGTAAATGCCGGCTGAGCGCCAGTTGACTGTACGCTGTTGCTGATCGGCGTATTCGGTAGACTTGAAAAAGGTTGCCCGTTGCTTTTGGTTTCCCATACCAGTTTGCCTTTGTTCCGCCCCAGGAAGGACCGGCCATAAAGACCCACGCCGAAATTGGGTTGCGGAGCGTTGGGGGCATAAGGTGTAACCATATCTGCATTGTAGAGTCTCACCCTGTTGGGCTTACCTTGTATGATATTAAACCAGATCGGATCCTGATATTCCGCGCCTCCGTCGAAGATATGCACACCTCCGACATCCGTATTAATGCCGTCGCGTCCCGGAATACCCACGAGGAGATCCGAAAAACCATCGCCGTTCACATCGCCCGCGCCTGAAACCGACGCGCCCATTTGATCCAGCGTCGCATCCCCCATTACTTCCCAGTTCGCGGGGACTGTTCCACCGTTCGGCCCTCCCGGGATCACCACAAAACCACCTCGTTGCGACGCCTGGTGGGACAATTTGCTTTCTCCGGCGATAACATCGCTGTAACCATCGCCATTTACATCACCGGCCCCTGCCACGGAACTGCCAAACGCCGCATTCGCCCAGTTACCCGCGTAGAAGCGTATGTTCGCTGCGGTAAAGCCGCCAGATGCCCCAAGATATATGGCCACTGAGCCCTGTTTCGACAGGCCGTGGCCCGGAAGACCGATTACCGCGTCGTTGTAACCATCGCCATTTACATCACCGGCAGCCGCCACCGATTCCCCGAAATGCACATAACCATTGTCGTTCTTGAAATAAGTGACCGAGTTGTCCACGCCGGTTGAAGAGCCGTAATATATCCACGCCGCACCACCTTCCACGCCTCCGGTGTTGGTTGTGGGCGCTCCCACGATCAGGTCACCGTAACCGTCGCCATTGGTATCACCCAATCCGGCAGCAGAGGCTCCCATACTTGCGTTGTTATTTTTCCCCGGCAGGACTTTGGGTACCGTACCCACGCCGGTTGGCGAGCCGTAATACACATATGCAGCGCCTCTTGTTTCATTTACCAATTTATATTTTGGCGCGCCTACTACAATATCCGCATAATTATCGCCATTGAGGTCGCCTGCACCACCTACCGAGATTCCATATTGTGTACCTCCCAAGGGCTCCTTCAACACCTGGAAGTTAACGGTATCAATGCCCGAAGCAGCACCGAAGTAAATCCTCACCTCACCCCCATTGACTACATTACCATAATGTGGATTTCCGATAACGACATCCGCATAACCATCTCCATTTACATCACCGGCACCTGCTACCGACCGGCCGAACAAGATCGTTTTCAGTTTGCCTGGGACGTCGTACCATTTCTGTTTGATACCATCTACCGAACCGTACATAATGCTGGTCCGGCCCGGAGTGAGCGGATCGGTTCCCGGCGCAGTGATGGCTACGTCGTCGAAGCCATCGCCGTTGATATCGCCTGCATTGGCCACGGCCGATCCTAGCCGGCGCACCGACACTGAGTCCCCAACCACGCTTTTGGCCGTAATATGCCCGGTGAGGCCGCCGCCGTGGTAGATCAACGCGGTACCTTCGTCGGTTTGGCCATTGTCGTAAGCATATGCGCCAATAACCAGGTCGCTGTATCCGTCGCCGTTGACATCCCCCGCGGAAGCCACAGCAGTACCCAGCCATGCGTTGCCCTGCTCACCGGTAAAGACCGCATTTCTGACCGGAAAGTTTTTAGTAGGATTACCATAATATAGAAAAGCAGCACCTTCATTGGCCTGGGTAACAGTGTAATATCTGGCACCGATCACAAAATCGCTGTAACCGTCACCATTTACATCACCTGCACCTGCTACGGCCCATCCGAACTGGCCTTCTTTCTGATATCCCATGAATGTGCGCTTGTCTCCAAGGAGCTGTCCAAAAGTGGAGCCGAAAAGCAGGAAAGCCGCTCCCTCGTTGGGTTGGCTTTGCTTGTATTGATATGCGCCCATCAGCACATCGGAAAAGCCGTCGCCGTTGACATCACCTATGGTTGCCACGGAGTGCCCGAGTCGTGCGTCGATCTGGTTGGCTTCTACCTTAAATGGGTTCGCTGTAATGAGACCTGCTGCACTTCCTTTATAGACGAAAACCGCCCCTTCATAAAGTTCTCCGTTGGTGTATAGCCTCGCTCCTACCATGACGTCGCTAAAACCGTCGGCATTGAGATCTCCGGCCGACGACACGGCATAGCCCATCATGGCATTGGCCTGGTCCGCTTCCAGCGCCAGTGCATTTACGCCCACGCCGGTTGCATTGCCGTAATAAAGGAATGCCGCGCCCTCGTTGTTCTGGCCATTGTCGTACTGATGTGCGCCGGCCAGGATATCGCTATGCCCGTCGCCATTGACATCCCCGGCCATAGCCACAGAAACCCCCAAATTGGCCCCGATCTGATTCGTTTCCAGCGTCTGAGACGGATTTGTAGCGAGGCCGGCGGCACTGCCGAGGTAAATGAACACCGCTCCTTCGTCGGTTTGTCCGGCATCGTAATAAGGTGCGCCCACGAGCACGTCGCTGTACCCATCCTTGTTCACATCGCCGGCGCTCGACACCGAAATACCCGCCTGTGCGTTCACCTGGTTGCTTTGCAGCACGGTCGCTGCAAGGCTCAGTCCCGCTGCGGTGCCTGGAAATACAAATGCCGCCCCTTCGTCGGTCTGCCCGTTGTCGTACTTGGGGGCTCCGATGATCACATCGCTGTACCCGTCACCGTTGACGTCGCCTGCGCTGGCCACGGAGTAACCCACCCATGCATTGCTCTGATGGATTTCCAGTCTTTTATTGGCCAAAGTTGGTCCGCCGCCTACGATCGGATCGATCGTTACCGGGAATGCGGCGTGCGCTACATTCGTGGTAATCTCAATTTGATTATTTGTATACGTCAGCGTCGCATCGAGGATCTGCCCGTTGGCATCCCAGCATTTCAATCCGTTATAGACGAGCTCTTCGGCACTCGCACCATTGATAACCTTGGTTATAAAGCGAAGCTCGTTTTCGCCTTTATCCAAAACCTCGGCTCCCGACACTGCCAGCTTTACGGCCAATGATTTCAAACCGGCGGGAGCACTATTAATAATAAAATTCTGGCGGACGCCATTTTCATTATTAATAAACTCTTCTGAAAAATTACCATGGTCAATCACAACCTTGTTTTCAGAACTCTTTACAGGGCTATCCTGTGATACTGCATAAAGCAATTTACCATCACCAAAAACACCCTGGTTGACGAGCTTCAATGCAAAATCCGAATGGGTTGAATCCACACGTTTTTGGAGTGTCAATGCACCTGGCGCATAAGTAGCCCGCAGGTTTTGTTCCCGGTTGGGGCTTTGAAAAACACCGGCTTTTTCATCATAACTGACGTGGTATTCGTGGTTGGCAATCACCTGCCTCATCCCGAACAATACGCTGTCGGGCAGCAATGCCTCCTGCCCGGCCGATATTTTCGACGGCGTAACAGGCCCGGCCGATATTTGAAATGGGAGCGTTTCATAAATCCTTTTGTGAAATAAAAGACTAACCGCTAACAGAGAAACGAAGAGAAATTTGTAGTGATTTTTCATTGGCAATTTTTCGATACAAAGAGTTGATAACCAGTTGAAGTAGACTAAAAATCAATGATTTGCCGAAGATAATTGGTACTACTATTACTACAATCATCTTATTATGTAGCGGTTTGATGTGTGATAATACGGTACACGCGTGGCATGATTTTCGCATTAGTATTTGGCGAATTTTTAACCGAATACAGCCATGTCAACACACAAAACCGATCGTTTTCTCTACCGCAATGGCCTTTCCATCGTCTTCATAGCATTGTTTTTTGTAGCTCTAATTGCCCAGGCTTTTTTTGGCTGGAAACAGCACAACCAGGAGCTGGAAGAACTGGGCGGTTCTGCATTGAGTTTGGGCGAATATCTTGCAAGCGGCCACTTTTGAGAACTTCCAAAGTGAATTCCTGCAAATGGCGCTCTATGTGGTATTGACTATTTCGCTGCGGCAAATCGGGTCGGCGGAATCCAAAGATCTGGTGAAGCGGGAGGAAGTGGATCGTGAGCCCGACCCCAACAAAAAGGACGCACCCGGGCCGGTCAAACGTGGCGGGTGGCGGCTACGGCTGTACCAGCATTCACTTTCCATCGCATTTGTGGCCCTGTTCCTGGTGAGCTGGCTGGGGCATCTCTACGGCAGCTTTACCGATTACAATGACCAGCAAATGCTTCACGGAGAGCCACAGAAACATTTAGCTGCATTTCTGGCCGAGCCCGACTTCTGGTTCGAAACTTTTCAGAATTGGCAAAGTGAATTTTTGTCAGTGGCTTCGATTGTGGTCCTGTCCATTTTCCTGAGGCAAAAAGGCTCTCCCGAATCGAAACCTGTGGATGCGCCGCATATGGAAACGGGGAAATAGCGGATTATCTCGGTGCTGCCGTTTGAAGTTATTGAAACATGCTGGTCTGAATGCGGGCCGTTTCCTGTAATGGCTGCTCCACCGGCATTTGTACGGAAACCCGGAATTCGTCGTCCGTCTCCGATTTTTCAAATTTGTACCGTCCCGGATAGTAAATACCCAGTCGTCTTTCCAGGTTTACCAGGCCGATCCCCCCGCTTCCGGGCTTGCTGCGCAATGGCCGCGCGGGTTTGCTGTTGACAATATCAAATTTCAGCATACCGCCTGAAATATTAATCCGGATGTCCACAAAGGATTCATGGCGCGTCGAATGGACGCCGTGTTTGAATGCATTTTCGACGAGTGTGATCAGCGAAACCGTGGGAATGCGGTGTGCTCTTTCAATTTCTCCGTGCTGCTCCACATTAATTTTGCAGCGCCCGCCGTTTCGGATCGATTCGAGTTCTACATATAGTTTCACATACGAAAGCTCCGTTTCGAGTTTGGTAAACTCTTCGTTCATCTCATACAGCGAAAATCGTAGGATTTCGGAGACCTTATGAAGGTATTCGGCCGCCTCTTCCGATACTGGTAAAACCTTTGCATAGGCGGCATTTAAAACATTGAAAACAAAATGCGGGTTAATTTGCGATTTCAATGCTTTCAATTCCATACGAAGTGCATCGTTCTGGATTTTCTGCCGCATAATGCGCTCGTTCGCGGCGTATTTCACTGTTTTCAAAGAAGCGGGCAATACAAAAAATTGCACTTCGGAAACGTCGTTACTAAATACCAGCCAGGCACGGGGATCTCTGAAATTGAAGGGTTCAAGATACAAATTCGCAAACATCCTGAACCGTTCCGTCATATTTTCCAACCCTAAATAGCGGTCCACACCCATATATAATACCACCGAAAACAGGTGATTAATCACAAGCGCAAAAGCGAAAAGAGCCAGGAAAAGAAAGAAACCACGCAGGTGAGCCCGAAGGAGATAATAAAGGCCTACGCAGAGGTAAAATTCCGGAATGATTTTAAAGAAATAAAAAAAACTGGCGATGGTAACAGTCGGGTCCGATGTCTTTCGCAAAAGCGTGGGCAATGCGTAGGAATAATGCAGTAATATGAAAAGAACCCAGAATAAAACGTGGTAGGAAATTCTTAATCCCTGGGTTTGGGGAAACAGAAGTTTATCAATAAGCGATCTCTTTTTTGCTGTATTATTCATGCAAGCGCTGGCTTTACTTTTCTTTCAACGGCCTGGTATCCTTCTCGCGTGCATACGGCCTGCTGCTTATCTTTTAATTGGCTGGCAAAGGTAATATGCTTACACTATACGCTGTACATTTTCAGACATGTTCGGTTACATCAACTGCCGTCAGCCTGAAAAAAAATGTACTTCCCGCTCCCAGCTCACTTTCTACACCGATTTCCCCGCCTTGCGCTTCAATGAATTCCTTACTGATGGCCAGCCCCAGCCCTGTCCCCGATTTCTGGCTGCCAGGCACCTGAAAATACCGGTTGAATATCTTTTCCCTGTATTTTTCATCAATACCCTGCCCATAGTCTGTTACCGAAAAACTTACCTGCCGCTCACTGGAAGCAAGGGAAATAGCTATTTCGCTATCTTCGCCCGAGTAGCGGATGGCGTTCGTCAAAAAATTGATGAGTACCCACGCCGTTTTTTCAAGATCGGCCCTCACAGCCGGTAACCCGGGCTCGATATGCGCCGCAAGCGCGATCTTTTTCTGCTCCGCCTGAAAACGGACGGCATCCAGCGCATAATGCCAGATTGCCTCGGGCTGGGCCGTCTGGATGTTCAGCTGGATATTTCCGGTCTCCACTTGTGACATATTCAAAAGCTCGCCGGTTATTTTCAACAGCCGCTCGCTATCCTCTCTGATCGACTCGATCAGCTGCGCTTGCTCACCGTTAATGGCTCCGATACTCGGCGATTGCAGCAATTGAAGGCTCATTTTGATTGAAGAAATAGGCGTTTTGAGCTCGTGGGAGACGGTGGCAATAAAATTGGTCTTAGCCGAGTCGAGTTCTTTAAATGGGGTGATATTTTTCAAAAGAATTACTTTCCCAATGCAGACACGCTCCTTTTCCCCGGTAGGAACGATGCTGATATCGATCATTTCCTTCTCGAAATAGCTTTCCTTTTCGTCCGCGTATATTTTAAGCAGATTCCCCTCCTTAGCGACTCCTTCGCTGCCTGTTTCGGTTTGCCGGGTCAGCGTGCGGATCAGGTCGTTTCGCCCGGAGAGTTCCTGTACGGTTCTCCCGATCATTTCACTCATCGAAAGACCAATAATTTTGATCGCTTCCTGGTTGGCAAACAATACAATTCCCTTTTGGTCCAGCCCGATCACCGGCTCGTGCATATTGTTGATCAACGCTTCTGTTCTCTTTTTTTCGATCAGCAGCCTCGCCAGATTGCTGTCGTCGTATTCTTCCAGCTTCTCGGCCATCGCATTGAAAGACTGCCCCAGCTGACCGAATTCGTCCCGGCGATCGAAACGAACGCGGCGGGAATAGTTCTTGGCCGCGATTTGCCTGATGCTCTCGCTTAGCTCGGTGATGGGGTTGGCGATGTTCCCCGGCAGATTCACAAAAAGCGTCAGTGAAATGATCGTGCAGGCGGTAGCGGCGAGCACAATCCACAGAATGGCCGAACCGGCTGTGCCATTCGCCACATCATTTTTCGCCCTGATCGCCTCCATATTGATCCTGATCAAACCCAGGATATCCTTCCGAAGCAATGCCGGAAGCGTATCGGGCCGGGCGCTGGTGCTCAAGAGGTTAAAATGGGTCCTGACCCGCCCGGTCGCCTGGCCTTCCCCGGGCTCGGTGATGTTTCCGAACTGCCTTTGAAGGTTTTGTTCGAACGAAGCTTTGGCCGACGGCTTATCGATTTCATCCAGGGCCAGCATCATATTCCGCGCAAATTCCAGGGTATTGTAATTATCGACCAGAATATTCGCCGTATCGTCTTTGAGCTTGTACACATATCGCGACGCTACCAGCGATTGCAGCAGAATGAGCAGGAACAGCAGCCCGAGGCTTAATCGTAATTTAGGTTTGATTTTCATTTTCTTCTCAACGGATTGCTCAGGAAAGGATGACGAGATCGATGTCCGAGCTGGTTAACTTTTTCAAAAGATTATTGAACAGGTTGGTCGCCATGATTACCCTGATCAGCGTGATATGCGGTTTGCCGATGCAAATGGTCGTCACCTGCTTTTCCTCGGCCGTTTCGATAATGGCCTTGGAAACATTCGAGCTCGAAACGCGGATAATTTCCGCACCCATTTCGGTAGCGAGCTTGAAATTGTTGATCAGGTGGCGCTGCTTGTCGAGCGGTATCCTGTCGCGGCTTTCGGCGGGCGTCTGCACGTACAATAGCAGCCATTTACTGTTATAATAGCTTGCGAGCCGGGCTGTTTTCCGGATCACATGCTTGGCGGTAACTTCGTTGGAACTGATACAGGCTAGAAATTTCTCTCTGCGCTGCGCGACCATTTTCGGCACCTCGGTGTCTACTTTGCGTTCCACCTGGCTGGCTACCTCTTTCAAAGCCAACTCACGCAGTTGCAAAATATGATCGGATCTGAAAAAGTTCGTTAATGCGGTCTGAATCTTATCGGGCCGGTAGATTTTACCTTCTTTTAAACGGGTAATCAGCTCGTCGGCGGTGAGGTCGATGTTGACTACCTCATCGGCCGCAGCCACGACGCTGTCGGGTATGCGCTCGCGTACCTCCACGCCCGTAATCTGCTTTACTTCCTCGTTCAGGCTTTCGATATGCTGAATATTAACCGCGCTGATCACATTAATGCCCGCATCCAGGATTTCCATCACATCCTGCCAGCGCTTTTCGTTCTTGCTGCCTTCGATGTTGGTGTGAGCCAGCTCGTCGATGACCACGATTTCCGGCCTCAAACCGATCACCGCCGGCATATCCAGCTCTTCCAGCTCCTTGCCTTTGTAAAAAAGCTTGCGCCTCGGAATGACCGGCAGCCCTTCGAGCAGATCGTGGGTTTCCTTCCGATGATGCGTCTCGATAAAGCCGATTTTCACATCTATTCCGTTTCTGAGCAGGGTATGCGCTTCTTGGAGCATCCGATAGGTCTTGCCCACACCTGCGCTCATCCCGATGTATATTTTAAACTTCCCCCTTCGGGATTTCTTGATAAGTTCCAGGAAGTGTTGGGCATTGGGGTTGGTCTCTGACATATCTGAAATGGACGGAAGTTAGAAACAAAACAGCCTTTCGGGTGTGTGCCGAAAGGATTT
>CAMLNK010000034.1 GCA_946481035.1 uncultured Dyadobacter sp.
TTTGGGGCTGAAACACCGCCACATAGGCGTGGCAGCGGCGTCGTACTGGCTCATCGGTTTCAGGCCCAGTATCAGCTCCATCGTACGCAGCATGCCGGAAGTGGAATACATGGTGTGGTCCACAAAGCCGCGTTTCACCATTCCGCCCGCCACAAATGCAATAGAGCGGTGCGCGTCGACGTGGTCGGGCCCATTCTGCGCATCGTCTTCCAATATAAACACCACCGACTCGTTCCAGACTTTGCTTTTGGAAAGGTGTTCCACAAAGCGGCCGACGGCGAGGTCGTTATCCGCAATGGCCGCATAGGGAGTAGGCTTGCCCACTGCCGCACCGGAAGTGTGGTCATTACCGAAACGCAGCGTATTCAGTTGCGGCAGGGCGTTGCGGGCCACGAGGCTGTCGAAATCCTGCTCCCACGCCTTTTCGCGGTCAATGTCCTTATAACTGAGATCATACCCTTTGAAAGTCGGGCAGAATTTACCTTTCAACGTGGCAATATTGGGCTGTTCTTTATCGGCGAACCATCCGTACGTGCGGAAGCTCACACCTGCCCGCAGGCAGTGGTCCCAAATGAACCCGTCGCGCGGGTGTGCGATCTCTTTCTGGCCTTCAAAATCATAGGTACCACCCCGGCCGCCGTAGCTGGTCACCCAATTTTTCTCCACATAATCGTTGGCATAGGCCGCCGACGACCAGTTGTGCCCGTCGGCACTCACCTCGGCATCCACATAAAAGTTATCCAGCAGCACAAACTCCTTCGCAAGGGCATGTTGGTTGGGGGTAATTTTCTGAGGGAACAGGCACAGTGACGAATCGCCGTTTCCTTCCTTCATGTCACCCAATACCTGGTCGTAAGTGCGGTTCTCCTTGATGATGTAGAACACATATTTAATGGGCGACTTGTCGCCTACGTGCCTCGGAATCGGGTTTCCGGCTTCACCTTCCGTGTCGAGCTCTTTGTTTTTGGTATAAGGTGTATTGACATAAACCAATCGCGAATAGGCGGCGAGCACGTCCGCTTCCGGAACATCGATGATCGACATGGTCCCCTTGAACAATCCCCCGATGTATTGCTGACGGCCCGTATTGGCCTGCGGATTGGGTCCGATCTGCTGCGGCACTTTCGACAAAGCCGGGTTGGGGCCTTTCGGATTTGCCTTGGAAGAAAACCCTTTCCCGTTGGTAACGAATATCCTGGAACCGATCACCTTCACGGCCGTGGGATACCAGCCGGTGGGAATAAAGCCGCTGGACCGCCCGTGGCCTTTTTCGGTAACGTCAAAAACAGCAAGGCAATTGTTATCCGCATTCGCAATGTACAGCGTATTCTCGTCTTCGCTCAATGCAAGCCCGTTGGGCGTGGTGCCTACGGGCGCATCCGGGAAGAGCGACGCGGTAAGGCTCTCGACCACCTGCCGCTTCGCCACATCGATCAGCGCGACGGTATTGTCGTTCCCATTAGCCACAAAAAGGTGCTTACCGTCGCGGGTAAGCACCATGTCGTTGGGATTTTTATGGGTAGGAATCGTTGCAAGCACCGCATTCGAGGCCGTATTCACGATCGCCACTGCCGCCCCGCCCCACATCGAAATGTACAGCTCCTTCTTGTCGCGCGAGAGCATGCAGGTGTATGCGGGAGCATTCAATTTGAGCTTCGAAAGTACCGCCCGCCCGCGGGTATCGCACACGTACAACGCACTGTCCTCCTTGGTCACTACGTACAGTTTCCCGGCACTGTCGTCAATGCAAAGTCCGGTAGGCGAAATCTTCACCGGCCAGGGCTCGCCGAGCACGATCGGCTGGGTTTCCACCAGCTGGTTATCGCGGATATCGTACACGAGGATCTTGTTATCGTTTCCTCCCGAAGCATAGAGCTTGCTTTCGTCCTGGCTGAAAGCGAGGCCCAGGTAGGCTTTCCCTACCCGTACGGTGTCGAGTATCTTCTCGCTGGCCGCATCGATGAGCGTAATGCTTTGCGTGCTCTGCCCGTTGTTCGTGACGGCCAGGTATTTTTTCGTCGGCGACACCACCAGGTTCAGCGGGAGATCGTCCAGATCGAGGCTGCGGCCTGTGGGTGTCAGCGACCAGCCGTTGGGTAAGCCGATCCGCTTTGCCGAGAGTTCCTTGTAAGTTTCTGCCTCTTCCGAGCTGCCAGGGTTGCCTTTCCGGTTGCAGGCTGCCAGGCATAATGCGATTATTATCAGCGAGATGGGTATGCAAAATTTGTTCATCGAGTGACGGGATTAGTCTGAATTTCAAAATTATCCGATTTGCAACACGAAATAAACAAAGCATACTTTATGGAATTATTAACCTAATGTATCCTCACAATTTCCAACCGCTCCCCGCGCCCGGTAGGAAAAGAGAATATGCTGCCGGTAAGCCGTTCGGCACTCTGTCCGTTTCGTACCAGTTGCACTGCATTTCCCGGCCATGGGTTTTCGATTACACACGGCCTCCCGGCTTCGCTGAGCAGCCTGACATATTTAATTTGCCCCTGTTCCAAACGGCTGCTCACTAAAAAAGCACCATAGGCCCGAAGCTGGTCAAAACGGGCATTTCTGGACTTGTTCCAATTCGGGAATATCCTTACCACGCCCTCGTAACTTTGCATCAGCATTTCGTTGATCGTCAGTGGAACGGCCGATAATGTCTCTATTCCGCCACCTTCGGCGGTGATCCAGAGGTTGGGCAGCGACTGTCGTTTGATCCGGTCGGTCAGCTGCCGCATGATTTCATCGGCATCGTATCCCACCCTGACCGCCGCGGGAAAACAGGTTTCGATTCCGTTACCGAGCGTATTGCCCCATTCTCCCGGTGCCTTCATTTTGTCTTTCCAGCGGCCGATATCGCCTAGCAGTATGCGGTTAAACGCAGAATCCGTTTTAGGCCCGCACACACCCGCGGGCAGAATCAACCCGTGTATCGACACCCTGGCCAGGCCTTCGACGCGGCTGTGGTTCGGGGAAGGGCTGGTTTCAACATTTTTAAGGCTCGGCTGCCCATCGGCTTCCCCTACCGTGAACTTGCTCATATGCGTCACGATATGTTCCCATTTCTGAACTCTTTCGGTATCGACTTTTAGAAAACTGCTTACGTCGATCATGCCCTTGAAGAGCATTTTGACCAGTCCGACGGATAAAGTGGAATTGAAATCGCCCAAAAGCTGGCGCCATTGACCTTTATTTTTGAGATTCGGCATCACCTCATTGTAGTGGTCCATATGAATGACGTAGCGCCCGTTTTCGAATTTGAGGTAATCTTCCCAAAAGTTGGCGCATTCGCGCATGTACGGGTACACCTTACCCGCATAGGAGGCATCATAGGTACTATAAAAACGCATGAGCATATTTCCGACGCTGAACACCGCATTGATTTTCTGCCCCAAAAACTTATACCCGCCGTCGATCGTGTTTTCCCTGGAAGCGTACCGCCTCTCCATCTCATCGGGCGTGAGCGGCCAGCGCGTGGTAACGAGCCCCAGCGGCCCTATCCCGACCGGATAATAGATCCCGCCAATGCCCAGAAGCTCCTTTGCATGCAGCTTCCCGCTTTCCATATAGTCGAGCAGGGGCTTGTCGAAATTGTCGGTTTCGTCGATGTGGTTCGAAGAATAGGATGCCCAATAGGGTGCCTGGTAGTTGTAATTCAAATGGTAGTCGCCGCCCCATGCAGCTGAGTCCTTTGTTATAAACGGCCCCCAGATACCTGGCGCAAACTTATTCCCCCGCGAACTGGCCGCGAAAAGGTATTGCGATGCATAGTAATACTTTTCAAGAAACGGGTCCCCTATCTGCACCGCCGACTGCTTCCAAAACTGCTCCCACCAGGCATCATGGTCCTTCCGCAACTGGTTTACAGTCGTTTGCGTCGTTTCCTTTGCCACCGTAATCGCTTTTTGTTTCCAATCTTTCGAATCGAAATTGGTATACATTGCCACGATGAGGGTTACATTGCTGCCGGGCTTCAAGCTAATGCTGCCGTCACTGGCCGGCTTTGCGCCCAACACTTTTACGGCCATCGCAACGTGCGACGGCCATGCAAGCAATGGTGTATTTTCAAAAGAACGCGTAACCCAAGACGTACCTGCGTCGGTTCCTTGCGCATTGACGGAAGTATTTCCCTCCGCTGCTTTCAATGCAAAATTCATCGGGCAGGCCTTGTCTGCTCCGAGCTCGATGACCACCGTGTTGGCAGTCGCCGACACCCAGGCCTTAACCCGGACGCTGAGATCATTCTTCGTAAACCTGCCGGCGATTTCGGCTTTGTCCTGTATTTGCTCCGCATAATAGTCAGCACCGGAAAGCGCGGGGATATTCAGCTCCAACCATCCGGGCAGGGCAATGCCGCCGCCGGGATAAACAGGGTACGCCCGCCAAAAATCGTTTTTACCGAGGTAAAACAGAAGTTTGTCCGGCTTGCCGCCGAGCGTGAGGCCGATATCCCCATTACCTGCCAATGGCCCGTCGGGCGTTTTGGCTGTGGGCACTTTTGAAGGCGGGCTTGTGAAAACGGCTTTGTAGCGGCCCGCATCTATTTCCTGGGCAGTTGCCTTCTGCCAAAAACAAAACAGGATTACTATCAAAAGCCAGGTTGTTCGAATGGCGGTTGTCCGGATAATCACTTTCATGGGCGATCGAATTTTGCGATGAAGCCACCGCCTTCGGTGAGGTTCAGTCGTATAGTACCATTTTTATCGTAGCTTCCCTTTGCCAGCGCGACTTCGGCGGGGTTTCCATCGGTATCCCGTACTTCCGATGCGCTGAAAGTGCCGTCACCCAGAAAAGCCAGGGAAATGTCAGAGCTCCTCGGCGCAGCCCCATTCATCACCGCCAGAAACCAGCTGGTACCGCTGCGTCGCGCATACACGGCCGCCTCCCCGATTGCGGAACCAGGCAGTACGATCGTCTCGTCCCACACGGACGGAATGCTTTTGATCATCCCCACGGCCGGGTTGTTCAGCAAATGCTCCGGGCTGGCCGAATAGGTCAGTAACGGGGCCGAAAAGATGGCCGCGCTTGCGATCTGATGTGCCCAGGTGGTGTTTTTCCGGCGCTCGCCGAAATGCACCGGCGTGTATTCGGCGTGGCCGGTCACGAAGCGGGTAAACGGGAGCGTTACATTATGCCCGGCCCGGTCTTTCAGCTTGCTGGCTTCCATTCCCTTCACGGCTTCGCGGGTGAGCTCATTGGGCCAGGTACGTTCCTGACCGGTCGGTTTATTGGCTCCGTGAAAATCGACCATGATTTTCAGTTCGGCCGTCTCCCGGAGGATCGATTGGTACAAATCAATTTCTTCCTTTGCCTCGTGGTCGAAGAAATCGATCTTTAAACCGCCAATGCCCAGGTCATGGCAATGCCTGAAAAATGCCTGTCGGGTTTTCGTATCCCCCAGGTTTTTGGAATGTTCCCATAACCAGATGTGAACACCCTTTTCCCGTGAATAATCTACCAGGGATTTCAGCTCGCTATCCGGCCATTTTTTCCAGAAACCTTCCAGGATATTGTGCTTAAAACCCAGCTCGGATGCCTGCCTGGAATATTCCTTCATCGTTTCGAGCGTACCTTCTCCGCCGCCATCGAGGTATTTCCACACCGCCGCCCCGGGCTGGATCCAGGCTGTTCTGATTCCCTGCGGAAACAGTTGCTTATCCGGCGGCGGACAAAGGTTATGTACGATGTCGTTGTTGACCAATGCATTCAGTCCATTCGCGATCATCACTACCCTCCATGGCGTGGTGACGGTACCGGTAATGGCGGCCGGCTGCGAAAGCCTGAGCACATCCTCGGGGCTGTAACGCAACTTGTACGGGTAAGAAGTGGGCTGGCTTTGAGGCAGCCTCAGCACCATACCCCGGCTTCCGTCGGTTTGCAAGGCCATTCCGCCGTAATTTTTGAGGTCGGCTTCCGTCACCGAAAGGTAAACCTGGCTATCGGGCAGCCTGAACGTAACCGAAGGCGCCGCCCATTGTCCCGCTTTGACGGTATCCATGTTTTTCCGGGCATACTCGCCTTCGTAATGCATATACAAGTCGTGGTACCAGGCGGTAGTGCCGGCGGGCAACCTGAACACCGTGGCTTCGTCAGCAATGCGTTTGGCATCGGGCTTGCCGGGAACGATCACTTGGAACGCCGCGCCGTCATTAAACACCCGCACATCGAGCGTATAATGCAATGCGCCGCGATCAATGCCGATTTTTGCGCCGTTGCAATGGCTTCTGACAACCGAATGGGCTCCATTCCAGGGATATTCCTCATTCAACTGATAGTTATTTGCTTTGCCGATCTTCACCTTGTCGGTAATGGCCTTCGCGTCCAGCGACATTCGGATCGGCGAAGCTTCGATGACGTCCTTGTTATCATAGGAAATGCGGTAGTACAGGGAATCGTTTTTTGTAAAAACACGGAACGCAATTTTGCCGTCGGGGCTTTTCACGGCCAGATTTTCTACGGCCAATAGCCTTCCGGATGCCAAAAGGATCAGCACCAATATTCTTTTTATATCAAACATCATTTTGAATGCTTAGTAATTTTCGTTTTGTGTCCAGACGCCCTTCATGATATCCATTTGTCCCAAAGGAATGGGCAAGAGGTTGGACTTGAATTTCCTTTTCGTCCCCTTCGCATCGTACGCCACCTGCGGAATCACCTTATCGGCGATCTTCCAGCGCACGAGGTCGTTATAGCGCAGGCCTTCGAAGGCGAGCTCCACCCTGCGTTCGTTGCGGATCACGTCGCGCGTAAGGGCCGCTTTGGCTGGCATTTCCACGCCCGGCCTCGCCCGCACGTCGTTCAATGCCTTTAAAGCCCGGGCGTCGCTGCCCTGTCCGCTTTCAAACATCGCTTCCGCATACATCAGGAGCACGTCCGCGTAACGGATTTTCACCATATGCTGCTCGCTCAGGGTCGAGCCCGACCCGTTGTTGATCGCCGGGTTGACCCATTTTTTGAAAGCCATGCCCGTATACGGAATCTGACCTTCCGCCAGGCTTCCCGTTTGCTTGAAACCGGCCGGATTATAGGCCCAGGGATCCCCAGCCTCGAAAATGGTCATTTTCCTGCGCGGGTCGTTGGGCTCGTAGGCATCCCGGAGTTCCGCAGTCGGAAACACCGACATCCGTGCGCCGATCACCTGGTCGAGCGAGTGGTAATCATCCGGCGCCTTGAACTGGATCGAAAACATGATTTCCCGGTTATTGATCTGATTTCCAAAGAATACCCCTCCATAACTATCGGAAAGTTTGAACGGATTGGCGGCATCGCCGATCAGGCTCCATGCCGCGTCGGCCGCTTCACTGTACTTTTCGTTGTTCAGCAATACCCTGGTCTTTAATGCGATCGCCGAACCTTTCACCGCACGCCCGTCGGTATACGCGACCGCAGGCAGGTAAGAGATGGCCAGGTCTAAGTCTTTCAGTATCTGGGCTACCACTTCCGCTTTCGGAGTCCGTGGCGTAGCGCGGATATTATCATCCAGTTCGGCAGGTTTCAGGATCAGCGGCAGGTCACCGTAGAGCTGGGCGAGGTCATTGTAATAAAACGCCCTCAGAAACAATGCTTCACCTTTCATGCGGTTGCGCACCGCTTCGGCGGCGGCCGTAACCCGATCGATATTGGCGAGGAAATAGTTACAAGCCGCTATCCCCTGAAAGCCAATCGTGAAAGACTTGTTGACAATCCCGGTAGTGGCCGAATTATGCTCGCCCCTCATCACAACATCGAACGATTCATAGTTGGAAGTATTCGAAGCATTGTCGGACAATGCCTCCCAAAAAAGGAAGTTCCCGCTTTGGGCCGGGCCATTTGAAATAATGGGTTCTTTGAGCTTGGCATAGCAGGCGATCAACGCCTTGTTGGCCTCCGTTTCTGTCTTCCAGAAGTTTTCGGAGTTGGGGTTGCCGAGCGGATTGGTATCCAGGGTGTCCTTACAGGCAAACGGCACTGTAATCAAAATGAGAAGAAATATACTTTTTAAATATCTGGTCGTCATAGCATTACCGATTAAAATGTGACTTTAACACCAAATGAATAGATCTTGGCCTGGGGATAAATAGCCGCTCTGCCGCTTGCCGCAGCACGTTCGGGATCTATTCCCTTGAAAAACTTGGTGAATGTCACCAGATTGTCGCCCGACACGTACAGCCTGAGCATTTGGATCTTCACGCGGTTGATCAGCTTTGCCGGGAAGCTGTAACCCAGCTGAAAGTTCTTTAACCTGAGGTAGGAAGCATCTTGCAGCCACCAGTCGGATACCTGTGTATTGGGTGCGTAATTTTCGTTGAAGATGTGCGGGATGGTATTGGAAGTGCCCTCGCCGTCCCACGCTTTTTCCCAGAATGTAGGCGGCGGGCCTGCCTGCCGGAAAGGGGCAATCCCCCACTCCTTGATGTAAATCTTGCGCCCTTCCACGCCTTGCAGGAAAATGCCGAGGTCGAAGTTTTTATAATCCGCATTGAAAGTCAGGCCATAATTGAACTTCGGAAATGCACCGCTGACGACCATCCGGTCATCGGTGGTGATCTTGCCGTCGGGTACGCCGTTGGGCCCGCTGATGTCGCGGTACTTCATATCGCCGGGTTTGGGTTTCACGATCGGCGTCGGTCCATTGTCGATTTCACCCTGATTTTGGTAAATGCCGTCAAAAACGTACATAAAATACGAATTATAAGGCAGCCCTTCCTGGGTTACGGTGCCGTTGCCGTTGTTGACCTCACGCGCACCAAACTTTACCACCTTGTTTTTGTAGGTTTCAAAATTCCCCTGGACTTTGTAACGGAAGTCCTTGATCCTGTTTTGGTAACCCAATGAAATTTCAACACCTGTATTGCTCATTTCCCCGAGATTGACCGTCGGGCCGGCTACCCCGATGAAATCAGGTACCTGCAAGGGTCTGAGGATATTCGTGGTCTTCTTGGAATACCAGTCGATACTCCCGAAAACCGACGCCCTGAACAGGCCGAAATCAATGCCGACGTCGGTTACGGTGGTGGTTTCCCAGGTAATATTGCGATTAATAAGGTCGGTTTGGGTTACGCCTTGCTGCAAGGAGCCTCCCAGATTGTAAACAACCGGATTGAGCACCTGCTGGTAAGGGTAAGGCAGCGACTCGCCGCCCAGGGTGCGATTTACATTCTGGTTACCCACCTGCCCCCACGACACACGCGCTTTCAAACTTTCCAGCCAACTGACCGGCTTCAAAAACTGCTCTTCCGAAATTCTCCAACCTGCCGATGCCGACGGGAAAAAACCCCATTTATTTCCTTTCGGGAAGCGCGACGAGCCGTCGTACCGGAAATTACCTTCGAGCAGGTATTTCTCTTTGAAATTGTAGGTCGCCCGCCCGAACACAGATTGAAGCGCCCATTCATAAGCCAACCCGTCGGCGAGCTGCCCGCCCGGCGAATAAGCGCCCAGTTCGAGCAGATCATTCGACGGCGCATTGCGCTTGAAGCCCTGCAAACGGTCATAGCGGAAGGTTTCCTGGCTCACGCCGAGCAATGCATTCACGTCGTGGTTTTCTCCGATTTTCTTCGCATAATTCAAAGTACCGAAAACAGTGTACTGCACGTCGTTTTCCTTCCGTACCGTCAGGTTGTTTTCACCGACCGTCCCGTTCCACTGCGTATTGTACAGATATTGCCCGCTCGCATCCGGCAGAAACATATAGGCGGGAATGCCCACAACATGAACTTTGGTTTGCCGGTCATTGAATTTCACGGCGCCTTTGACCTGCGCCTTTAACCCCGGAAAAATATTGACGTCCAGAAACGCCGAGGCGAGCGCGTAATAGTTCCGGATATACCTGCCGCCGTTTTCCGCAAGTGCCACCGGGTTTTTGTTACCGCCTTCCTGAATATAGGCTTTGGCAGCATACCGGCCGCTCCCGTCCGGCAGTTTCGGCGTAAATGTAGGGTGGGCCGCCAATGCGCTCAGTATCTGATCTTCCGTTGAATTCCCGTCGAATTGGGTATTCAATGCGGTCTCCCGGCGGTCGCCTTTTGAAAAGGCCAGGTTAGTCCCGAAGGCAATGCGCTTGTTGAGGCTTGTCTTGAAATTGAACTGGGCATCGTACCGCTTGTAACCCGTGGCGATCAGGATCCCGTCCTGATCGAGGTAACCCGCCCCGAAATTGTAGGTCGTGTTCTCCTTACCGCCGTTCACGCTCAAGTAATGCTGCTGCATCGGGGAAGTGCGGAAAATGGCATCCATCCAGTCGTAGCTTGGGTATTGGGCAGGATTGGTTTTGCTTCCCTGGCGGTACTCTTCGATTTGCGCCGGCGTGTAGAGCTGGTTGGTATTCGTTCCCGTGTGCGCGATGGCCTTGTTGAGGAGCTCCATAAACTGCACCGAGTTCGTGATCCTGTCGTAAACAGAAGTGGCTTTCTGGCTGCCGAAGTTATAGCTGTAATCGACATTCAGCCTTCCGGCGGTACCGGCTTTGGTAGTCACCAGAATGACCCCGTTGGCCGCCCGCGAGCCGTAAATGGCTGCCGAAGCCGCGTCCTTTAACACAGAAATGCTTTCGATCTGGTTGGGGTTGACGTTGTTCAGATTACCCTCCACACCGTCGATCAATATAAGCGGATCGTTTCCCGCACCGCTGAAAGTACCCTGCCCACGAATCTGAATGCTGGCGTTTTCGGCCCCAGGCTGTCCCGAGTTCTGCGTAACCTGCACACCGGGCATCCTTCCCTGCAAGAGCGAAGTGGTATTGGGCGCATGCCGGGTGGTCAGTTCGGAGCCGGTCACATTACTGACGGCGCCGGTGAGGTTTACTTTCTTCTGGGTACCATAACCCACTACAACCACTTCTTCCAGGGCTTTTTCGTCCGTGGCCAGCACCACGTCGAGCACTTCGCGCTTCCCGACTTCCAGCTC
The DNA here is from genome assembly GCA_946481035.1 of uncultured Dyadobacter sp. Next base: position 10,879 of record CAMLNK010000034.1, read on the forward strand.
CTGGGCCACATAACCCACAAAACTGAATATCAGCACCGGGTTATCTTCCTGAAATTCCAGACTATAACTGCCGTTCTGATCGGTAATGGTTCCCTGGCTGGTCCCTTTGATAATGACGCTTACCCCCGGCAAGCCCACGCCGTCCTTGTCGGTAACCTTACCCCGTACCGGCGCCTTTGTTTTGGGTTCGGGGACTACTACTTCCCGTTCCGTCAGGATAATGTTTTTGCCCTCCTGCCTGAACGCCAGGTTGGTTCGGTCGAGGATCAGTTCCAAAGTTTTCTGGACCGTCCGCGACTCTTTGTGGAGTGTAATGTTGTCGAAAGGCGAGACAGCCTTCGAGAGATAGAAGATATTGAATCCCGATTCCTGCTGCACTTTTTGAAGCGCATCCCTTAACGAAGCCCTCTCCAAACCCACGGTTACATTGGCTTCCCGAATATCTTGCGCACCGCTCGTTCCCGCCAGCAGCAGCTGGGTAGCCATGATGAGAACGCCGATACCATAAACGCTGATCTTCATTAAATTGCAAAGATATCGGCATAAGATACCTTGCCGGCCGGGCATAGTTCTTCTGCCTACGGATATAGGTTTTTTCATATATTTGTATTGTCTAGAATGTTTGTATTGCGAATTTTCTATTCAAAGCTCCCTATTGCTGTCCAAGGCCGGGGAGCTTCTTTTATAGGTACCGGGCAGCTACGGGGCCCGGCCGGAATGGATGGCTTTCTGTTTCATAAGAATTTAGTTATCAGTCAATTTAGCGGCAGCCTTCTCCACTCAACACCAGGTCGCCGCTTTCCAGGGTGTATTTTGTGTTGCTGGTGATCGTCAGTACTTTAAAGACTTCTTCCAGGGTTTCCGTCCCTGAAAACCGGCCGGTTATCAGGCATTTTTGCAATTGCGGGTTCTGAAAAGATATGCTTACCCCGTAACGTTTCGCCAGCATTTCCGCGAGCTCTCCGAAAGGCATTTCCTGGAACACCATATCGGCCTGTACCCAGGCGGTCAGCTCCTGCGATTTGAC
>CAMLNK010000035.1 GCA_946481035.1 uncultured Dyadobacter sp.
CGGCGCAACCGAGCTCGATGTCGCGATGAACCTGTCGCAATTCAAATCGATGGCTTACCTGAGCATTCGGGAGGAGCTGAAACAGCTCGCCGATCTCGCACACGCCCAGAATGCATTGCTGAAAGTGATTATCGAAACCGCCAGCCTCGATTCGTTTGATCTTTACACGGCTTGCGAGATTTGCGCGGAAGCAAAAGCTGATTTTGTCAAAACATCCACCGGGTTTGGTCCGGGCGGCGCGGATGTGGAAACGGTCCGTAAAATGCGGTCGATTTTGCCTGCGGAGGTGAAAATAAAAGCTTCCGGCGGCATTAAGGCTTACGAACAGGCCATTGCCATGATCAAGGCCGGTGCCGACCGGATCGGTACTTCGTCGGGCGTTGCGATCGTGACCCGCGCATGAAACGCGTGCTGCTGCTCAGCACGGTGCATCCGTCGACGGATTCCCGTATTATGTACAAAATTGCTCCCTCGCTGCAAGGCCGGTATGACGTGTTTTGCGCATTGCCCGGTATTCGCGGCGGCCTACGTGAAGGGCTGCATTTGATCAATCTGCCGAAATTCGGACGATTACTGCCGAGGATTCTGTTCGCACATCCCGTTGCATTGTTCAAATGCCTGTGGCTGAGAGCCGATATCGTCCATATTTTTGTACCGGAGCTGGTCCCGAAAGCAATACTTTTTCAATGGGCGGGAGCAAAGGTGGTATACGAAGTGCAGGAGAACCTGTTCAAGAAGTTTGCCATCAAGCGATACAATAACAGTCCGGTTTTCAAAAGGCTGTTCCGGTTTTTCGATCAGATGGCCCGCCGGAGGTTCCATTGCATCTTTACGGATGACGCCTACCTGGAAGAATACCAGAATCTGGCAAAGCCTTTTACGGTTATCCACAATTATGTATCACTTCCGATAGTAGATTCCCTCGCGCACGAAAGTGTGCGTACATATGAACCTGTGCACCGCCCGCAAGCGCCTGAGATTTTCTACCTGGGCGTCGTGTCGATGGAGCGAAGCCTGGACACGATGATCAATGCATTGGCAATCCTGAAAAACAGTTACGCCGACTGCCATTTGCACCTTTTCGGTCCTGTGAGGGCGAGCAAAACAGAGCTGGAAGCGATAGCGGGCTACGGGCAGGTAAGGAACAATGTCACATTTCACGGATATACCGATCAGAAAATAGCGCTTCGGCATGCCCGGCGGTCGTTGGCAGGCATTGCCCTGCTAAAACCCGTGGCCGACTATCCCGAGTCGTTCCCGACAAAGTTATTCGAATACATGGCATTAAAATTGCCTGTGATTACTTCCGCTTTCCCCGTTTACCGGCAAATCGTGGCGCGTTCCGAATGCGGGTTTTGTATTTCTCCCTACGATGCAGAAGCATTGAGCCGGGCATTGGAACGCTGCATCCGCGATGGTGCATTGCGACTGCAAATGGGTAACAATGGCCGGAAAGCTGCGGAGACCCGCTACAACTGGGCATCCGAAGAAACAAAGCTATTGTCTTTTTATAGTAAAATGCTCTATGCTTAACCCGCTAATTTACAGGCGCGACATTATAATTTTATAAATTTATTATTGAATTGTTCAAATATGGAGTGCTACGATTTCTACGAAATATTTAACTTTCGGAATCGAAAAGAATTGTAGCTTGCGAAGTCAACTTCTCAATCATGTATATTAATACGGTTAGTCATTATCTGCCAAGCGAAGTTATTGGTAATGAATATTTTACAAATCTCAACAACCTATCCAACGAGTGGATCGTAGAAAGAACAGGAATCTCGGAAAGACGTAAAGCATCAACAGACGAAAATACATCGACCATGGCCATCAAGGCGGTCGAAACATTGCTTGAAAACATCCCATACAGTAAAAACGAGATAGATCTGATCGTAGGAGCGACTTATACGCCTTACGACACCATCGTCACGCTGGCGCATGCGGTCCAGCACCAGCTTCAAATCCCCGACATTCCGGTTGTAAGCATCTCATCCGCCTGCTCGTCGTTGCTGAATGCGATCGAGATCGTGGAAGGCTATTTCGCCATGGGTAAGGCCTCGAAGGCGCTGGTGGTCGTCTCCGACCATAATACGGCCTACTACAATGAAATGGACACGGTTTCGGGGCATTTGTGGGGCGATGGCGCTTCGGCACTGCTTATTTCCAAGGAACGGCAGACCGAAGGTGATATGCAGATCAAAAAGCTCATCACCGGCGGCGCTGCTACCAGCGGAAAGGCGGTCGAAGCGGTGGTGCTCCGGCCCAACGACCGGGGCGTAGTGATGCCTTTCGGGCGCGATGTGTTCCAGAATGCATGTGTGTATATGCCCAAAGTGAGCCAGCAGGTGTTGCAGGAATGCGGCCTGACGATCAACGACCTCGATTACCTGATTCCCCACCAGGCCAACCACCGGATCAGCCTGAATGTGATCAATACCCTCGGTATTCCTGCCGAAAAACTGATTTCGAACATTCAGTACCTCGGTAACACGGGCTGCGCCGGTTGTGCGATCGCGCTTTCGGAGAATAAGGAGAAATTCAAAAAAGGTGAAAACATCGTGATCACGGTATTCGGCGGCGGCTATTCGTACGGTGCCATGCTACTTACCATTTGATCATCCATATTAACCCATAAAAAAGCCTTCCAATCGTTACGACTGGAAGGCTTTTTCTATGTTTTTGAATGCCTAGTTCACGTCCGGTTCGGTATTGTAAGATGCCGGTTTCCAAACATTGTTTTCAGGATTGATATCCGGAAGATTATGGTCTGGATCGATCGTTACCGAGCGGATTGGGCCTTGCGTAGCCGCTTTGAATGTCCACGCACCGCCGCGCTGCCAGATTTCCACGGGCAGTTCAACCCGGGTTTTCTTGCCGCTAACCTCTTCAATGTCCACTTTCACGGGCATGGCCAGCTGATCCAGGTTTTCGATCGTGATATAAGAACCTTTTTGCGGGTTTTGCTCTACATAAGCCACCTCTTTCACCGATTGGTCGAGTTTATAATTCTCGAAGAACCAGCCTTTCCAGAACCAGCCCAGATCTTCGCCTGCCGCGTCTTCAATCGTGCGGAAGAAATCGTAAGGTGTAGGATGCTTGAATGCCCAGCGTTGCACGTAAAGCTTGAATGCATAGTCAAAACGCTCTTTGCCGAGGATCTGCTCGCGAAGCATTTTCAGGCCTAATGCAGGCTTGTAATAGGCTTCCCAGCCCAGGTTCACGGCTTGCACCACGTCGGGAATGGTCATGATCGGATCCGCCTTCGGACGGAAGATCATCGGTGCCAGACGGTGCATATCGTTCATCTGGGTGGTTTTGTATTCTCCATTGTTAAAGTTATCCCCCGACAGGAAGTTGATGAACGTGTTAAAACCTTCGTCCATCCACGCATATTTGCGCTCGTTGTTGCCCACGATCATCGGGAACCAGTTGTGACCGAACTCGTGGTCGGTTACGCCCCAAAGGTCGTCTTTGCGGCTTTTGCTGCTGCAAAAAACGATTCCGGGGTATTCCATACCGCCTACGATACCCGCCACATTGGTCGCTACGGGGTAGGTGTATTCATGTACATAATTGGAATAGAACTCGATACAGCCCTTCACGTACTCGGTTGAACGGCCCCAGCCGTCGAGCCCGCCATCCTCAGCCGGGTACACCGACTGCGCCAATGCGGTTTTCCCTTTCGGCAAATTCATGCGCGCCGCATCCCAAACAAATGCTTTGGAAGTAGCCCAGGCAATATCGCGCGCCTGCACGCAGCGGAAGCGCCACGTGAGCGTACCCGACTGTTTCGGACGTGTATTCGGGTTGGTAACATCTTCCGCGCTGCGTATCACGACGGTCTGATCACTTTTGGCGGCGTCGGCCAGTCTTTTGCGCTGCTCGGCGGTCAATACTTCGTTGGGGTTGAGCAATTCGCCCGATCCTACCACGATATGGTCCCAGGGAACAGTCACATTGTATTCAAAATCACCATATTCGAGGTAAAACTCGCCCGCGCCCAGGTAAGGCAGCAGGTTCCAGCCTTCTATATCATCGAAAACCGCCACCCTGGGGTACCACTGCGCCATTTCGTACACGATACCATTCTTGGTTTCCAGCGTTCCCATGCGGTCGGAGCCATATTCAGGGATTTTAAATGAATAGGCAAGCTTGATTTTGATCACATCGCCATTTGCTTTCACGGGCGTTTTGAGGCGGATCTGCATGCGGGTGTCGGTGATTTTGTACTCGGCATCCACAAATGCACCCTTGCCTTGCTGAACGGTTACGGCTTTGATAGAATCGCCACCATCGAAGCCCATGTTACCGAAACGGCCACCGGTTACAGGCGTCGTTTGTGCACCTCTCGAATGGCTTCCGAATGCATTCTGGTCGAGTTGGAGCCAGATAAATTCCAGGTTTTCAGGGCTGTTATTTTTATAGGTAAGCTCCACCTCCCCGCTCACGGTCCCTTTTTCCTCTTCGAGCGCTACGTTGATCTTGTAATCGGCACGGTTCTGCCAGTACTTCGGCCCGGGAGCACCACTTCCGGTCCGGTACTCGTTGCCGGGCTGGAAGTTGAAGAGCGGGTGAAAAAGGACGTGCGCATCATATTTCACCTTCTCCGCCTCCTGTGCGATAGTGTTGTTGAAGAAGCCCAGACTGCTTATTGCAATGACGCCCAGACGAAATATTGAAATTTTCATTATAATGTTTAAAAATTGGAAATATTGGGTTGTAAACGAGCAATATACACCTTTTCACCTGTTTTAGGTCAAAAAGTTTCCATTTTAGCGACAGACAGCGACTTTTGTCTGCCAATGTAAAATCCACGTTCCGATGCGCCAGCGACTGTCTGTTGAAACATATACCAAAGGTGTCCTTGCCGGCGATCGGGCAACGCTCAGCCGCGCCATTACGGTGATGGAAAGCAGCCTCCCCGACGACCGCAAACTGGCGGGCGCGATTCTTCAAAATATCCTGCCCGATACAGGTAACTCGATCCGCATTGGCATTACCGGCGTGCCCGGCGTGGGGAAAAGCACGTTTATCGAGGCATTTGGCGGCTACCTTACTTCGCTGGACAAGCGCGTGGCGGTACTGGCGGTCGATCCGAGCAGTAAACAGTCGGGCGGGAGCATACTGGGCGACAAAACACGGATGGAACAGCTCTCCCGAAACCCGAATGCGTACATCCGCCCTTCCGCGACGAACCTTTCGCTCGGGGGCGTGGCGCGGCATACGCGCGAGGCGATCCTGCTGTGCGAAGCGGCAGGTTACGACATTATATTGGTCGAAACCGTCGGTGTAGGTCAATCGGAGACGCTGGTGAAGGGTATGACCGACTTTTTCCTGCTGCTCATGCTCGCGGGTGCGGGCGACGAGTTGCAGGGCATTAAGAAGGGCATTATGGAAATGGTGGACGCCGTGGCTGTGAACAAGGCCGATAATGGCAACGAACAAGCTGTTGCCAAAGCCGTTTCGGAATACCGGCAGGCATTGCACCTTTTCCCGGAAACCGCGTCCGGAGTACCCGTGCAGGTTGTGGCGTGTTCGGCATTGGAGGGCAGCGGAATGGAGGCTATCTGGAAACTGATATTAAATTACCATTCTCAGACTTCTGAAAATGGCTTTTTACAGCAAAACCGGCAGTTTCAGCGCATAGAATGGCTCCGCGAGCAGATCCGGCAATCGCTGGAAGACCGGTTTTATGGAAATGAATGGGTTAAAAAGCATATTGCCTCCGCAGATGAAGCGGTGCGGAGCGGGGCAAAGTTGCCGGAAGAAGCTGCCGCGGATCTGATCGATCTTTTCCTTCGCCAAAATTCCGCTAAGTCATAAAAATTCCCTTTAAAAGCATTTTTCAGTAAGTTTGAACGTTAAAACTAACGCGAATCAACTCTATTGATCTTAACTTTTTAAGTTCTCAACTATGAAAAAAGCCTACGCCCTCAGCAAGACCTCCTTGCTAGCCATGCTCATGATCCTCTCTGTTGTTATTGCTTGTAAAGACGATGATGATGAACCGACACCGCCCGCAAACAACGATCCGATTGTAGCTACATGGCAGCTTACCGCCGTTGCCGCTGCTCCCGGCTCCACGCTGCCCATCGACCCTGCTGCACTCGTACCGTGTATATACAGCTTGAAATTGACTTTTAAGGCTGACAATACCATTGCCACTGCCGATTGCGATAATGCTGTCTCACTCATTAATGCAGTTATCCCAATTAATGGAGCTAAATGGGAGGTTAAGGATGGTAACCTGATCCTGAAAGACGCTTCAAATAATTCCAAATCTTTCAAATACACGCTCAATGGTTCCGATTTGCAGGTTTCCGTTGACGATGCTGCGGTTATTCCGGGTTCAGCGGCCATTGATGTCGTACTGAAATTCAAAAAAGTATAGGCTTTCAAATAACAAACAAAAGAGCCGGGCTTCTCAGTCCGGCTCCTTTGTTATCCGCTTGTGTGATCGCAAACGATCAGCCACTTCCCTTTAATTTTCTTGAACAAAAGCGTGTAATGCCCTTCCAGATCACCTTTTTCAGGCCTTGTTAAGTGAAATTTCCCTACCACAAAAGCCACATCGTGGCCCGGGAATGAGAAATTAAGAAAGCTGAATTTCAATGTACCCATCGTCGCACGGTCGGGGTAACGTTTGAGATAGCCTTCATAAGTAGGCTTGTAGCCGTAGGTAATGCCCCCTTTCCCGACAAACATCAGCGAATCGGACTCCCAGTAGCCGTTCATGAACGATTTAATATCCCCTTTGTTCCAATCCGCCTCCTGACGTTTCAGGATGCCAAGGATCTCCTCCTTGTCGCGCGCCGACTGTGCCTCAGCCGCAAAACCAACGCCGATCAGAATGAGGGTAAAAAGCCAGTTTCTCATATTTTTTATGGATTTTTGTAATGCAATTGACGATTCTAAATATAACGGAAAGATCGACGCCCCGGAAAGGCGTATTGCCGAAATATCATTGATCCAGCAGGTATGGCCAAGTTCGACAGCATTTTCAAGAAAATCGACCGTCAGAAATATCCTTTCGTAGATGGTTTGTATTACCTGTTCATCATTGTTTTTCTCCTCATTCTGTTCCTATTTTTTGGCTGACCAGTGACCCATCCCTATTTATTTATACTGAATCCCAATTCGGGCACTTCGATCGGCAAAAACAGCGCGGCTGTGCGGGAGCGAATCCATTCCGTCGCGAAAAAGAATGCAGGTGCTGCCCAAATCCTCTTCACGGAGGAGCGTGCGCATGCGACTGAGCTTGTACGCGAGCATATGCACGCGGAAAAATGGAAGGCGATTGTGGCCGTGGGTGGCGACGGTACCGTGAATGAGATCGCCAAGCCGCTTGTCGGGACGGATATTCCAATCGGTATCCTGCCGCTCGGCTCCGGGAATGGCCTGGCGCGGCATCTCGGCCTTCCACTGACGCTGGACCCGGCCCTGAAACGGCTCTTCGAAGGCAATCCCATGACGATCGACAGCGCCGAATTGAACGGGATACCTTTCTTCTGCACCGCCGGAATGGGCTTCGATGCGTACGTGGGGCATTTGTTCAGCCAGCAGAAAGCACGGGGGCTGATGACTTATGTGAATGTTTCGTTCAAAGCGTATTGGGCTTACAAACCCCAGTCGTTCCGGCTCAACGGTGTCGAAAAGCAGGCATTCTCGCTTTCATTTGCCAATGCGGGGCAATTCGGGAATAATGCGTGGGTGGCGCCGCAAGCCAATGTGCAGGATGGCCTGCTCGACGTGTGCACGATCAGCCCGTTCCCGCAATGGTATGGCACGGCACTGGCGTTCGGATTGTTTACCAAGCAGTTGAAGCAATCTACCTACATCGATTACCAGCGCGCTACGGAAGCCGTGGTAGAAACAGATGCGCCTCCGATGATCCATTACGACGGGGAGCCGCTGCAACTGGATACCACGCGGATTGAAGTGAAAATAAAGCCGGGAAGCCTGAATGTGATTATCTGATTTCCCTTAACATTTGAAGCTATGTCGAAGAAAAACCGCTCAGGCATTGTGTATTCCACCAATCCGGAGTTTGAATACAACGATCAGGAAGACGAAGCCGAAACGCTGGCACCGCAGCAGCAGGATCTCCGCATCTGGCTCGACCGCAAAGGCGGCGGCAAGGTGATTACGGTTGTGAAAGGATTTATCGGAACGAATAACGACCTGGAAACGCTCGGCAAGCAGCTGAAAGGCCTTTGCGGCAGCGGGGGTACCGTTAAAGACGGCGAAGTACAGATCCAGGGTGACCACCGCGACAAAGTCATCGCCTGGCTGACCAGCAAAAGCTACAAAGCCAAAAAAGCCGGAGGATAGCTCCGGCTCTGGTTATAAAGTTTTGGTTGTATCGATTTCCGTCGGTGCGGGCAGGGCGGAAGCCGGAGGCGTCACAGTGCGCGTCGCTTCGAGTACCTCCACATCGGTTACGAAAAACTTGGTATCGCCATTCCAGGGCAATTTGAAGAACTTCTCTTCATAGGTGAGCGAAACCCGATGGCCGTTTTTGATCGCTTCTTCGAGTTTCGAAATAGCGTCTTTGTTCTTGCCGCTCACGGAGAACACCCATTGCGAGGAATTCATCGTTCCGTCGCCTTCGAACAGGCCGCCCATTCTCAGCTCGCCTTCATATGTTTTGAATAAATAGCCCCGGTTACTGAGCCTGGTCACATATCCTCCCCGCTTTCCTTCACTGTAATATCCAAAAGTGATATAATATAGAATCCCGAATACGATAGCCAGAAATACGGCGAAAATGACCCATTTACGCATAACAGTCGATCAGTGTGATGGTGATAGAAGCGAACTTCGCAAAACGGTTTGATTTTTCCTAGTGATTATTTTGCCCGGATGGCGATCACCGGGTCCATGCGCGCAGCCAGCATTGCGGGAACAATGCCGGAAAGCACCCCGATAATGCTCGATACGCCCAGTCCCAAAAGCACATTGCGCGGCAGCAGCAGGATTTCGAGCGAACCGAGTTTCAGGAACGATAGCAGGTATACCAGGAATATTCCCACCAGCCCGCCTACAAGGCTCAGCATCACCGCTTCGAAGAGGAATTGGAACAATATCGAATAGTTCTTCGCGCCCAGCGATTTCTGGATACCGATCAGGTTTGTCCGTTCCTTGACCGACACGAACATGATATTCGCAATGCCGAAACCTCCTACAAGGATCGAAAAACTGCCGATTACCCAACCTGCGACCGTCAGTACGGCAAACAACCCGGAAATTGCCACGGCTGCCGCCTCGGGCCGGTTTAATGAGAAATTATTGCCGTCGCGCGGCTTGATTCCCCGCTTGGTACGCATTAGCCCTACGATTTCGGCCTCTACTTCCTTCATACCCACGTCTTCGGGGAAGCCCTTTACAACAATATCGGCACTCCGCCGGCCGGATTGAAACAACTTGGAGAATGAGGAAAACGGAATAAGGCATATTTTGTCGGGGCTTCCGCCAAAGTCGACCAGGCTTTCACCCTTTTTCTCCCGCACACCGATAATAGTAAACTTGTGCCCCGCCAGTTTGAACGGCTTTCCGACAGCGTCCTGCCCCGGGAAAAGCGATTCGGCAATATCCGCGCCGACGATCGCCACATTTCGGGCATTGTTGGTTTCGAGCGGGATGAAGTAGCGGCCAGCCTGGACAGGAATATCGGAGATCAGGTTATATTCAAAAGATACGCCCTGGATCGTTGAGTTAATGCTGTTCGAACCGTTTTTGAGCGTGGTACTGCCCCTGAAATCCATTACCGCCACGGCACTGGCACTTTCCAGGTTTTCGTAGAGGTACTTATATTCGGAATAGGTCGGCTCCGGCCATTGGAAGTATTTCCACCATTGGTATTCGCCGCCGAAGCCCCAGGGCCATTTTTGTACATAAATCACTTTGTCGCCGATGAAGCTCAGGCTGTCGCGGATGCTCTTTTCCAGTGAATCCACGATGGTAAACACCGCTACGATCGCGAATATCCCCACCGTGACGCCGAGCAGCGATAGGATAGTGCGGGTTACATTGGTTTTGAGCGCTCCCCAGGCGAAGCGGAAACTCTCCCAGACCTGTCGTAAAAACTTCATCATGACGTTACGGACAATTTGAATTCAAAAGTTAGCGCATCGCCCCAATCCGCTGAAATAAATTGGTATAAAAGGTAAGAAAAAGGGTTCGATTTAATAAATTACAACATTAACCTGCCACTCCTATATGAAATTACGCTATTCGCTAATGCTGCTTGCCGGCTCATTATCCGGCATTTCCTACGCCCAGAAGCCCGTACAGGAATCTACCGGCTTCTATCAGTTCCTGTCCGACGATCCCAACCAGAAACCATTTTTCAGCGACCGTAAAGGCGTCATCGCCCGGAGCGGAATGGTTGCTTCGGCGCATCCCGTGGCATCGCAAGTGGGTGTGGATATTCTGAAAGCGGGAGGCAATGCGGTGGACGCTGCGGTAGCTGTGCAATTTGCGCTGGCCGTCGTGCATCCTTCGGCGGGCAATATCGGCGGCGGCGGGTTTTTGGTGTTCCGGGACAAAGACGGTAAAAGTTACAGCATCGATTTCCGCGAAAAAGCGCCCGGAAAGGGCCATGCCGACATGTACCTCGACAAAGACGGCAATATCATTCCGCAAGCCAGCACACTAGGCCGCCTGGCGTCCGGCGTGCCGGGTTCTGTGGACGGAATGGCGCAAGCGCATGCAAAATATGGCAAACTGAGCTGGAAACAGGTTTTACAACCGGCCATCGATATTGCTAAAAATGGTGTGGTACTCACCGAACGGGAAGCGCGGAGTCTCAATTCCATCAAAAATGATTTGTTGGCAGTCAATCCGGGCTCATCCTATTTCCTGAACCCAACCGGCAATGCCTGGGCGGCCGGGGATCTGCTCGTGCAAAAGGATTTGTCCAAAGTGTTGAAGCGCATTCAGAAAAAAGGCCGTGAAGGTTTCTATGGCGGCAAAGTGGCGAAGCAGCTCGTAAGGGACATTAATAAGAACGGCGAAGGCATTATCAGCAAGCAAGACCTCGCCGATTACCGGGCGCAATGGCGCGAAACCATTACCGAAGGCTACAAAGGTTATAAGGTGATCACGATGGCGCCTCCTTCGAGCGGGGGCGTGGCATTACTGCAACTCATGCGCCTCACCGAGCAGCACCCGCTGCGCAAATGGGGCTGGCACAGCGATTCGACCATTCAGGTCATGATCGAAGCCGAGCGCCGGGTCTACGCCGACCGTGCCAAATTCCTCGGCGACCCCGATTTCGTAAAAGTGCCGGTGAACGATCTCATTAGTAAGGATTACCTGCAAAAACGTTGGAGCGATTTCTCGTGGGACAAGGCCACCGACAGTAAAAATGTCCAGGGTGGCACATTACCAGGCTACGAAAGCCTCGAAACCACGCACTTTTCGGTGGTAGATAAAGAAGGCAATGCGGTATCGGTGACGACAACCTTGAATGGAGGTTATGGCAGCCGCGTCGTAGTCAAAGGCGGGGGCTTTTTCATGAATAATGAAATGGACGATTTCAGTATCAAGGCCGGTGCTCCGAACATGTATGGCCTCATCGGCAACAAAGCCAATGCCATTGCACCAGGCAAACGGATGCTCTCTTCCATGACGCCGACGATCATCGAAAAAGACGGAAAACTGCTGATGGTAGTGGGTACGCCGGGCGGTTCTACCATCATTACATCGGTTTACCAAACCATCCTGAACGTCCTCGAACATGGTATGACCATGCAACAGGCCGTGAATGCATTGAAATTCCACCACCAATGGCTGCCCGACAAAACCACTTTCGAGGCCAATGCATTTTCCGCGGAAGCCGTTAAAAAGTTGCAGGACAAAGGCTATATC
>CAMLNK010000036.1 GCA_946481035.1 uncultured Dyadobacter sp.
AAGCGAGTTGATCTGCTTGTTTCCGAATGAATTAGAGACCGTTGCCGGCGTCACCGAGTTTTGCAGCACATACACCATCGGATTTTGCAGCCCGCCGTTGGTATTGCCGGCATCGATGCTCGATTTGATCCTCAATATATTACCGCCTGCCACCGCTTCGAGCGTAAACTTCGAATCGCCAAAGCTCTTGTTGACGTTCAGCGTTCCCTGATAGTTGTTCTCATTATTTACCACCACCCGTTTGGCATAAGACCCTACAAAAAAGCCTTTCGCACTCCGAACTTCGTCGAGGTGGTTCAGGTAATCGGAGAACACCCTGACGTCGGCCGAGAGCCAGTCGGTGAGCTTGTAGGTAAGGCCCGCATTACCGAAATAGCGGTTATTCTGGTCGGTATTGTAGTTTTCGTATTGGTTCCAGTAAGGGTTTTGGGTAAATGCGGGTTTCTGGATATTCCACGCCGTGCGGTTCCACGATTGCTCTGTCCCGTCGGCATATTTGTAATTGCGCAGGTAGGCGTCGTCGATCTGCCGCTGGCCGAACATCACGTAAAACAGCATCGGGTTATTGCCGAAGAAACCTGTTCCCGGCCGGCCTTTGGAATGGTCATTGATATAATTAATCCCGCCGCTGAATGTAAATTTCTCCGTGAATTTGTAAACCGTATTCAGGCTGATAAAAAACCGGCTCAGACTGCTGCCGGGGTAAATAAAATTCTGCTTGGTCTGGCCGGCCGAAAAGCGGATCGAGCCATTATCGCCGCTGCTGGCAACCGAAAGGTTATTCGAGAAGGTCACGCCGGTTTTGAAAAACTGCTTGGCATTGTCGGGATGCGGGCTCCATGGGGCCGTTTTGCCGAAATTCGGATTATTACGGTCCTGGTCCCACGACCAGTAATGCCGCACCAGCTGCCCTTCCATCTTCGGCCCCCACGATTCGTCGGTACCGTAATCGGGAATGAGGTCGTAGCGCCCTTTCCCGTCGCCATCATCGTAAGTACCGCCGCCGGGGAGGAATCCGGACGGGTTCTGGTCGACGTACAGCTTCGTAAAATTCGAACTTCCGCCGCCTCCGTACGAGTTTTGGAATTTAGGTAAAAGCGAAACCTGATCGGCCTGGATATTCAAGTCATAATTTAAAGAAAGCTTGCCGGAGCCCTTGCCGGTTTTAGTAGTAATATAAATCACCCCATTCTGCCCGCGGCTACCATAAAGCGCCGTGGCCGCGGCGCCTTTCAGTACCGATATATTTTCCACATCGTTCGGATTGAGCAGCTGCGCCGGGTTGCCGTAATCATAACCGCCGCCGCCTGTGCCCTGGCCGCCGGTAACGCCGTATGAGTTCAGGTTCATATTGGCCATCGGCACGCCGTCTACGATAAACAATGCATTGTTGTTGCCGGATATGGATTTCAAACCCCGGATGGTTACGCGGGAAGAGCCGCCCATCGATCCGCTATTCCCGCCGATCTGCACGCCGGCCAGTTTTCCCTGCAAAGAATTGATGTAATTCACCTCCCGAGCTTCCTGAATGCCGCCGCCATCGATCTGCTGTACGGCGTAGCCTACATTCCGGGTACTGCGCTGCACCCCCAGCGCGGTCACGACCACTTCCCCGAGACTTTTCACATCCGCTTTCAGCTTCACAGTCACCTCGGTAGCGCCTGCGGATACATTCACATCCTGCGTAACATGCCCGATCGAGGAGACGGTAAGCACATGGCTGCCCGCAGGAAGCGTTATGCTGAAATTGCCATCCGCATCGGAATTGGTGCCATTGCTGGTACCCTTCACGAGCACGCTCACGCCCGGCAAACCGGCATTAGCTTCGTCGGTAACCTTTCCTTTCACACGCCTGTCCTGCCCGGTCGCCTCATATGCACAAAACAGCACGGCCAGTAAGACCGATAAACAACTTCGTATCGATTGCGCCATATTTGTAAAATTTAAAGATTAAATATTCTTTAAAGGCGAAACCGAAATACGTATACTGATGGGCACTTGATAGGCGGAACAGAAATCGACGATTGAGGTCAAAGTATCGACGAATCAGCAAAGCAAGACTGGTTTTCAGGAATCAAGATATGAAAAGTTGCTCCCTGCCCTGTTTCTGAGGTAGCGTAAATATGTCCGTGATGGTTTTGAAGAATCTTTTTGCACATGGCCAGTCCGATACCGGTGCCTTCGAACTCCTTCTTCCCGTGCAGGCGCTGAAAGATTTCGAAAATCTGTTCGGCATAATGCTGATCGAACCCGATGCCATTGTCGCTTACCTGCATATGATAGTAGGCGCAGCGGGTATCCAGCATTGGATACGACTTCAATGCCGCAGTATCAAGCAGTGTTCCGGAAATGGTGATCACAGGGTTTGAATCTGCGCGGGTGAATTTCAATGCATTGGAAATAAGGTTACCAAACAGCTGAGACATCTGCAAAGGTACCGCCTCCACTACGGGCAGCTTTCCGTAGGTCACAGTGGCTTGCTTCTGGTCGATCAGCAGTTCCAGATCATCGACGACATTGTCTATTATCACGCTAAGATCGGTTTCCCTCACCAGGTCGGTGTCCCTGGATAACTGTGAAAACGTAAGCACATCGCGAATGAGCAGCAACATCCGCGCCGAGGCATTCTTGATTTTACCAAGATAGTGCTGCTGGCGGTCAGTAGTATCTCCCAGCGCTGCTTCCAGCATTTGGGTAAATGTGGCCACCTTCCGGATCGGCTCCTGCAAATCGTGAGACGCAATGTAGGCAAACTGTGCCAGCTCCGCGTTGGAGCGCTGCAAATGCCGGTTCGCGGCCGCCAGCTCGCGAGTGCGCTCGGCAACGATTTCCTCCATTTTAAGCTTTGCAGTAACTTGCGCTGTCACATCCTGGCAAAGAACCATCACGCCCTCCACATGACCGTCGCCGCCGCGATAGGGCTGATATACAAGATTTAAAAAACCCTCTTTCTTTTCTCCGTTCACAAACACAAAATAGGGATGCTCGCTCAGGTAAACCGGTTCGCCGGTCGTTCTGACCTCCTCATGAATACTCCTGAAATACGGCTCGGTTTCTGGTACGACCGAAAAAAGCGGTTTGCCAAGCAGTTCCTCGCGGGAGCGACCTACGAGTTGCCCATAGGCGTCGTTGACAATCTCCACGACCATATCCTTGCCAATGAGTACGATTATCCCCACCGTAGCGTCCGTCACAAGGTTTTGAAAACGCCGCTCCGAATCGTGCAGCTGATTGAACACCAGCACCTTTTGGGTAGTCTCGGTACAGGTTACAAAAACGCCGTTAATCTGGCCCCCGTCGTCATAAACCGGGCTGTAACTGAATGTCCAGTAAATATCCTCGATTTTACCATTCCTGAAAAACGGTACGAGCTGATCCTCAAACCAGACGGGCTCGCCACTGTCCATCACTTTTTTGAGCAGCGGGCCGATAAAATCCCATATCTCAGGCCAGACCTCCGTGCCCTTCTTTCCAAGTGCGGGATGCTTGCCGTCGGTGCCCAGGCTCGGCCGGAATGCATCATTATAAAAACAGATCAGGTCCTCGCCCCAGAAAAGGAACATCGGGAATGCGGAATGCAGCACAATGCCCAAGGTGGTACGCAAGCTTTGCTGCCATTGTTCCGGCGAGCCGATCGACGTCCGCGACCAATCGAACGAGCGCGTCAGGGCGCCCATTTCACCACCTCCCCGGATGAAGTGAAAAACCTGGTCGTTTGTGGGCTTACGCAAATCCATATCAATGAATGAATACGTAAATCCCTGTACTATAATCGCGCCAGGGATGGGAGCTTACACCAGGACTTTTTCGAGGATCGCCACCAGGTCTTCGAAACGGCCCGGTTTTGTAAAAAATTGACAGACCCCGAGCTGTTTCACCTGAGATACCGTGGCGGTGTTGGAAGAGGTAGACAGGATCACAACCGGTATTTCGCGAAGTTTTTCATCTTTTTTGATCTCGGTCAGGAACTGCTCCCCGTTCATCAGCGGCATGTTAAGATCCAGAAAAATGAGGTCGGTTTGGAGTTCTCCTTTTGTGATCTGACTTAAAGCTTTCCTGGCGCTGTCCAGAACAGTGCAGCGAACAGGCTTTCGGGTACATTCAAGCGCGGTCAGGAAAATTTCCTGGTCATCTTCGTCATCGTCGATGAGAAGAATATTCTGATAGAGCATTTACAGGAGCATAAAGAAATTCATGCAAATTATACTACTACGCAGTTTAAACCAAGTAATCTTTGCCACGGGTTTTAATATGCTTTATATTTTACAATTTAAATCCTTAAACCAACCGAAAACGATATGTCATTTCAGGGATACCTCAAAACCATCCTGGCCAAAACCGGCAAAGGCCCCGACGATTTCCGGAAACTTGCAGAAGAAAAAGGGTTCACAGCCAACGGGCAATTAAAAGCCAGCACGAAGGCTGGCGATATTGTTCAATGGCTCAAAACAGATTACGATCTCGGCCAGGGACACGCGATGGCCATTTATGCATTGCTGAAAGGTATTAAGGACGAAAACAGCGACTAGTACTACTCAGCGAATATCCTGGTAGCGCCCCTGGCTCAGGTCACCGGTTTCGTAACCCTTCTTGAACCAGTACATCCGCTGCTGCGAGGTGCCATGCGTAAATGCGTCGGGAACGACGTAGCCCTGCGATTCCTTTTGGAGCTTATCGTCACCAATGGCGTTGGCGGCGGTCAGGGCAGCTTCCAGGTCGCCGGGTTCAAGGATCTTATCCATCTGATTCGCGTGGTTGGCCCACACGCCCGCGAGGAAATCGGCCTGTAATTCCAGCTTTACCGACAGCTTGTTATACTCCGCCTCGCTTAGCCGCGCGCGCTGCTCCTGCACTTGCTGCGAAATACCCATCAGGTTCTGGACATGATGCCCTACCTCGTGCGCTACCACATAGGCGACCGCGAATTCGCCCGGTGCATTGAACCGGTCTCGAAGCTCGTCGCAGAAAGTAAGGTCGATATACACCTTGTGGTCGGCCGGGCAATAGAATGGCCCCATGGCCGACGAAGCCCCGCCGCAAGCACTCTGCGTGGCATTTGAAAACATCTGCAACACCGGCTTTTCATATTCGGCGTTGTTTTGCGCATAAATCTGCGTCCATACATCTTCGGTACTCCCCAAAACCGCCGAAACGAAATCCGCCGTCTTGTCATCCGGGCGCGGTCCTGCCGGCCGGCTTTCCGCCTGCTCGGTTTGTGCACCTTGTATGTTGGAAAGTATCTCCTGCGGGTCCTGACCGGTGAGCAGCCCGATGGCCACCACGATGATCACCCCGATGCCACCTAATGCAACTTTTCCCCCACCCGACATTCCGCGGCGGTCTTCGACGTTGCTGCTTCTGCGTAAATCCTGCCAACGCATGTTGTTGATGTTATTTTAGGTTAGAAATAAAACTTAATGCAAACCGGAGTTCCGAACCCGATAGATTCAAATATAGAAATAATGCCAACCATGAGAAGAAAGTGTGCCACGATAATTTTACAATGCACTTCCGGTTCTACAATTATTGTCGGCAATGTCTACATATGTAGATTTCGTAAAGTCTTTTTCCCATACAATAACTTGTAAAACCGTTAAATAAGTAATTCCAAAACATCGCTCAATAAATTCTTTGCCCGGTGTGTGATGTACTTAATTTTAGGCAACTGAAGTTAATCTAAATCGGATCGGCCTATGTCATTCACTAAACCTTATTTTGCAGGATTCGAGTATCACTCCAACGAAATCTGCAAATTTCTCCAGACGTACAGCACGTTCACGCTGATGCTGACCAACGGAGCGATCATCCACCACCAGCCTGAACACGCAATGGACTTTCAGCGCTGGCTCAACCACCACCAGATCGAGGACATTCGCGTGTCCATCCGGAACAACAACCCGGCGATCGTCACACAGCAGTAGCATATTCGCCGCTGCAAACAACTCAACCTCTAACGTTCCTCCTTTTTTCTTCTCTCCTCCCGTCAGTCGGCCAATCATTGGCAACTGCCCAGCCTGCATTTGACTACCGTCGTCAAAGCGCTTTCCAAGTAGTAATACCAGGCAAATCTGGTACCACATTACGTCAATCCGCCATCAACTTTCAGCACTTATTCCCTTTATTTTTGTATTAAATCAATTACATCACACATTTCAAATACCGCTTTCCCGGCTTCCCGGGCTCTTTTCAATTCTCACCCCAAACAAAACACGGATAAAAAAGCGTAAAACATTACAACTACCTGCTTTCGGATGGTATGAAGCATATTAAAGTTTTCTTTCTGTGGATGTTGCTGACCGGGCATTTTTACGCTTGTTCTCCCGAACTGCCCGAGGATGTGGAGGTTGCGATGAAGGAGCTGCCCGATAAGCTGGACTACAACCAGCATGTAAAACCCGTTCTTTCGGACAAATGCTTTGCCTGTCACGGGCCCGATAAGGCGAAACAAAAAGGCGGCCTGCGCCTGGACATGGCCGAATCCGCATTTCATAAAGTCTCCAAAAATTCCGGACTAACTGCGATAGACCCCGGCGACCTGGCCGACAGCGAGTTTTTCCATCGCATTATATCCTCCGATCCGGACTACGTAATGCCTACGCCGGAGTCGCACCTGAGCCTTTCGGCGCGAGAGAAAGCGATACTCATAAAATGGATAGACGAAGGTGCCGAATACAAGCCGCATTGGGCATTTGTAAAGCCTGAAAAAGCGGAAATACCCGATACGCAGCACGATAATCTGGCGGTAAACGCTATCGATCATTTCGTATTTAAGAAACTGGAAGAAGAAAAACTGCAACCCTCGGCGCAGGCTGATAAGGAAATACTGCTACGCCGGGTTTCGCTCGACCTGACGGGCCTTCCTCCAACACTGGCCGAAACGGATGCATTTTTAAAGGACAATTCGGCAAATGCCTATGAAAAACAGGTCGACAGACTGCTGGCCTCCCCGCACTACGGCGAGAAAATGGCGGTCGACTGGCTGGACCTCGCCCGTTTTGCGGATTCGCACGGCTACACCGTCGACAGGCTGCGGGATATGTCGCCCTACCGCGACTGGGTGATCGATGCATTCAACAAAAACATGCATTACGACCAGTTCGTCCAATGGCAACTGGCCGGCGACCTGATGCCGAACCCTACTAAGGAAATGCGCATTGCAACCGCCTTCAACCGCAACCACCAGCAGAATATGGAAGGCGGTATTATCGAGGAAGAATTCCAGACCGAGTATGTCGTGGACCGCACCAATACTTTTGGCGATGCATTCCTCGGACTTTCGGTCGGCTGCGCCAAATGTCACGATCACAAATACGACCCCATTTCGCAAAAGAATTATTACGAACTGTACAGTTTCTTTAATAATGTAAAGGAAGCAGGACAAATATCCTGGGACGACGCAATACCCACGCCAACCATGCTCCTGCCGACCGCCGCACAGGAACAGACCCTCCGGTTTATCCAAACCAAAATCAAAACCGAAGAACAGCAGCTCGCTGTCACCCAACGCAATGCGGAAACTGGTTTTAAACAATGGATTAATGCGGGTGGTCACCGCGACCTGGCCAAAGAACCACTTCCCAAGGCAGGTTTACAGGCCTATTATACTTTTGAAAACGGCTCGCTGCGCAATGCAGTGAATGCCAAAGAAACGGGCGTTATGAAACGCGAAGCCGGTTCCCCGGGAGGCAATCCCGTTTTCGCGCCGAAATCCGACGGCAAATCGCTCAGGCTCGACGGCGACGTGTACCTCGACCTGGGCCAGAACGGCGTATTCCGCAAATCGGAGCCATTCAGCGTGGGAATTTGGGTAAATATTCCAAAAGAACTGAAAGAAGGTGTGATCCTGCACAAAAGCCAGGCCGAGCGGCTTTACAATTTCCGTGGCTATCATTTGTACCTCAAAAATGACCGTCTCGAACTGAATATGGCCCATACCGCACCCTCGGACGCACTAACGAGAGTGAGCAGGCAGCCCATTCCGAAAGATCAATGGGTGCAGCTGACGGTTACCTACGACGGTTCTTCCAAAGCTGCCGGTTTGAGGTTGTATGTCAATGGGCAGGAGGCGGCGATGGAAACGACGATGGATCAGCTGACAAAAGATATTCTTTTCAAATCTTCCGTTCAGCCCGGCTTGCAAATCGGCGCCTGGTGGCGGGGGTTTGGGTTGAAAAATGCACAGGTTGATGACATAACCGTCTATAACCGTCAGCTCACGCCATTTGAAACGGCTGTTCTCGCCCGTAAATCGTCATGGTCGGCCATAGCAGCCAAAAGCGGGGCACAACTGACTGCGAATGAAACCGCCGCATTGAAAAACTATTACATTTCCGCAATCGATCCCGCAAGCGCCAAAGCGCGGCTTGCATTGCGCGACGCGCGCACGCAACTCTCGGATTCCACCGAACACATCCGCGAATTGATGGTGATGCAGGAAATGCCGAAACCCAAGCAGGCGCACGTACTGCTTCGCGGAAATTATGACGCGTTGGGCGACAAAGTGTACCCGTCGACGCCCACATCGATTTTGGAATACCCTAAAAACCTGCCTAAAAACCGGTACGGGCTTGCGCAATGGCTCACGCATGCGGATAACCCGCTCACCGCGCGCGTGGCCGTGAACCGCTACTGGCAGAATTTCTTCGGTACAGGACTGGTAAAAACCACCGAAGATTTCGGCAACCAGGGCGAGCTTCCCACCCACCCCGAATTACTCGACTGGCTGGCTGTTACCTTCCGCGAATCGGGATGGGATATCAAAAAGCTTAACAAACTGATCGTTATGTCGGCCACCTACCGCCAGGATTCCCGCACGAGCAGGGACGTACGCGAGCGCGATCCCGAGAACCGCCTGTACGCACGCGGACCGGCGAACCGGATGTCGGCCGAAATGATCCGTGATAATGCACTGATGGCAAGCGGACTGATGAATGTAAAGATCGGAGGCGAGAGCGTAAAACCCTATCAGCCAGAGGGATTATGGTCGATCAACAACACCACCTACACGCCCGATTCGGGTAATGCAGTGTACCGCCGGAGCCTTTACGTGATTGTAAAACGCTCGGTACCAAACCCGACTCTTGCCACATTCGACGCCACTTCGCGGAGCTTCTGCGTGGTGCGCCGGCAAAAAACGAATACGCCGTTGCAAGCCCTGGTAACCCTCAACGACCCGACGTTCGTAGAAGCAATGTGCGTAATGGGCGAGCAAATGACCCGCATGCCCGACGCACGCCAGTCGATCACTACCGCCTACCGCAAACTCACGGGCCGCAAGCCGCCCGTGAAAGAAGTCGACCTGCTGCTTGCATTAAGAAAAGCGGAGGAAGCTAAATTCCGGAAAGAGCCGAAAAAGACGGCAGGCTGGCTGCATACTGGTCAGCATACCGCCGATAAAACGCTCGATCCCGCATTGCTTGCCGCCAATAGCGTGGTGGCCAGCACCATTCTCAATTCAGACGCCGCCTTAACCAAACGATAGCCATGCAGCACCATCACGAAGAAGAGTTCCGCCTGCATACACCCGAGTTCGACGAACTGCACCGGAAACTGGACCGTCGCCGTTTTCTCACCCAAACATCGCTGGGGTTGGGTGCATTGGCCGTAGGATCGCTTTTCGGGCTCGACAAGCTTTATGGCTCGGCCTCGCGACAAGAAGCCGCTCCATCCGCTGATTTAGAATCGGAAATCCTGAAAGCCTTGCCGCATATCGCGCCCAAAGCCAAGCGAGTGGTGTATTTGTTCATGGCCGGCGGCCCGTCGCAATTTGAAACATTTGACTACAAGCCAAAACTGATTCAAATGGCAGGCCAGAACCTGCCCGATTCGGTGCGGAAAGGCCAGCGGCTTACAGGGATGAGCGCCAGCCAGAGCGTATTGCCCATGGCGCCTTCGATTTACGGCTTCAACCAGCATGGTAAAACCAATACCTGGGTGAGCGAGCTGCTGCCCTACACGGCCAAAGTGGTGGACGATCTCTGCATTGTCAAATCCATTTATTCCGAGGCCATTAACCACGACCCGGCCATTACCTTTTTCCAAACCGGCAACCAGCTTCCCGGCAGGCCGTCGATCGGCTCGTGGGTAAGCTACGGGCTGGGTACTGACAATAATAACCTGCCGACATTCATTGTTTTGGTTTCCAAAAATGCCCCGAAAGACCAACCCTTGTACGCGCGTCTGTGGGGAAACGGCTTCCTGGAATCGCGGCACCAGGGCGTACAGTTCCGTTCAGGAAAAGATCCGGTACTTTTTTTGAACAATCCGGAAGGTTACGACGGACGCGACCGGAAGGAAATGCTCGATTATCTTTCCAAACTTAACCAGCTGCAAAACGACGCTTACGGCGATCCGGAGATCAATAACCGCATTGCGCAGTATGAAATGGCATTCCGCATGCAGACTTCCGTGCCCGATGTAATGGATACCTCCGCGGAGCCCGACGATGTTTTCGAACTTTATGGTCCAGACAGCCGCGACCCGGGCACCTATGCAGCTAACTGCCTGCTGGCCCGCAAGTTGCTCGAAAAAGACGTCAAGTTCGTCCAGCTCTATCATCAAGGCTGGGACCAGCACGGCGGCTTGCCAAAAGCTATCGCACAGCAATGCAAAGCCACCGACCAGGCCACCGGCGCATTGATCATGGATTTGAAACGCCGCGGCCTGCTCGACGACACCCTCGTGATCTGGGGTGGAGAATTCGGCCGGACCGTTTATTCGCAAGGCAAGCTCAGCGCCACCGATTATGGCCGCGACCATCACCCGCGCTGCTTCACCATGTGGATGGCCGGAGCGGGCGTAAAATCCGGGATCAGTTACGGAGAAACCGACGATTTCAGCTACAACATCATCAAAGACCCGGTACACGTTCACGACTTCCATGCTACCCTGCTGCATTTAATGGGCGTCGATCACGAACGGCTCACCTACAAATTCCAGGGCAGGCGCTTCCGATTGACCGACGTGCATGGGAAACTGGTGAAGGATATTCTGGCGTGACGATTTTGCGCGGTTCGGGTTAAGGGGTTATTTGAGTTTGATTAGGGTGAATGAGGTTTTTAGGAATAGGCCTTTGGACACGATTCCCGTTTTCATTGCGTAGTGCACTTGGTCATGAATACCCACGTCCCGGACTATCGCTCGGGCCACATTACTGTATGCTCCAAAACTTACGGCCAACCGTTTCCATTTGGAACCAAAAGCCAACGACAGACTCGGCACCAGATGTGAATAGCCCATTGCATTCCAATGCTTGTGCGTTTTATCATTGATCTTTTCCTTCGCAAGGATAAGCCAGTCGGCATCGGCCTTTGCGTCGAAGAAAAACGAGACCGGCGACGTTGGATTTAAATAATATCTCAGTCCCGCTCCCACCGAACCCCAATAATGTTTCTCGTCCTGCAAAATTGCGGCTCCCGTGTAGCTGCATTCGCAGAGCGTATTATTTGGAACATCTACTTCGGCATAGCGAAGTTCTCCGATTGCAGCAATGTGACGGTTCACATATTTTTCTGTCCAAATAGCTGCTCCCCATAAAAAGTTGGATTTTAGTTTCGCTATTCTTCCTGGTGGCAGTTCTGACTGATCGTAATATTTTCTGTTGTAAAAGTTTCTTCCCGTTGATGCGGAAATACCAAAATTCCAGTTTTTAATAACTTGCGCCTTGGCCGTAACCGACAGCAACAGTGAGGAAATTGACAGCATCGAAAGTAATATTGTTATTTTCATATCCATTCGTTGGTTATTTAAGAATCAATTTCGACTTCACGACCCTCTGCTTCAAGTTTGTCGATTTCGTCGCATGTAAGTAGTAGATACCGCGAGGCAGGTCAGATACGTTAATATCAAGTTTGTTTCCTTCTCGAAAACCTCGTT
>CAMLNK010000037.1 GCA_946481035.1 uncultured Dyadobacter sp.
GCGGGCTTCCGGCAGTCACTGGTAGTGTTCCAATTTGCTGCTACGGTGGTGATGATCGCCTGCTCGGGCATTGTGTACCGGCAGATCCGGTATGTGAATCAAAAGGATTTAGGTTTTAATAAAGACCAGGTCCTGACTTTTCACATTGATAAAAATGAAGTGCGGACACAGGTAAGCGCGTTGAAAGAAAAACTGGAACAAAACCCGGTCATCGAAAGTGCCGCAGCCGCCAGTAATCCTATCGGCAACAACAGCATAGGCTCCACTGCATTATTTGTCGAAACCAATAACGGCGAGATTCCTTCCACGACCCAAATGACGCAGCGCTTCATGGCCGACGCCGATTACCTGCGCACGATGGAAATAAAGCTTTTGCAAGGCCGCGATTTCATTAAAAACTCACCCGCCGACCTGGCCGGTTCAGTTTTGGTCAATGAAGCATTGGTTAAAAAACAAGGCTGGGCAAACCCGATCGGAAAAAGAATGCGTTACCCTGCGGATAAAGACGGCAATGTGAAAGAGTTGACCATTGTGGGCGTGACCAACGATTTTCACATCTATTCGCTGCAACACAAAATCGAGCCGCTGGTGATACAACTCGCTCCGCCGATGGAACAGGATAATATGTACGTGCGCATCAACGCCGCCAAAACGCCCGAAGCGCTCGCCCATATCGGCCAGGTTTACAAGACTTTCGATGCCGACGCACGTCCCGAATTCCAGTTTCTCGATGAAAATTTTGCCAAACAATACCAGGCAGAGCAGCGCCAGGGCAATGTGTTGCTGGCATTCGCGATACTGGCTATCGTAATCGCCTGCCTTGGCCTGTTCGGGCTCGCCGCATTTGCCGCCGAAGCACGCACGAAAGAAATCGGCGTCCGTAAAGTACTGGGTGCCAGCGTGCAGAATGTAGTACTGATGCTTTCAAAGGATTTTGTAAAACTGGTACTGGTCGCTATTGCAATAGGCACGCCGATTGCTGTTTATGCCATGAACAAATGGCTGCAAAACTTCGAATACCGTGAAACATTATCCTGGTGGGTATTCGCGCTGGCCGGCATCATCGCCATCGTCATCGCGCTCGTAACCGTTAGTTCGCAGGCATTGAAATCGGCGTTGACAAACCCGGTGAAGGCACTGCGGGCAGAATAGGGCCTGTGGCCCGACCGCCGACCATGGACCGCCGACCACCGTTTTTTTGTTGGATACACTTGTCAATAAATATACCTGACCACGGTCCATGGTCCATGGTCCATGGTCCGCTGTCAGCCGTCAGCGGTCAATCCACTAGCGTTACTCAAATCCCATCATGCTCAAAAACTACCTAAAAATCGCCATCCGTAACCTGTGGAAGCACAAGTTGTTCTCTTTCATCAACATTACGGGCCTGGGCCTGGCGATGGCATTTTGTTTTATGCAGCTGATCCAGGTGCAAAGCAGTTTTGAAAAGGACTCTTTCCATCCCTATCCCGACCGTACTTTCCGGATTTTGACCGATGCTACGGATAATGTGGGTGAAAAGCATTCCCTCGCTTCGACACCGTTCCCGCTGGGCCAGAAGTTGGCCGACGGGCAGAGTGTGATCGAAAAGACAGTGCGCATTAACCGCTCCTTTGGTACAAATCTGAGCAACGGCATCAAAACGCTCCGCACGTACGGGCTTTATGTGGAGCCGGCATACTTTGAAATCTTCGGGTTCCCACTGGAAAAAGGGAAACCGGCCACGGAACCCTGGACGGTAGTGCTCACACACGAAATGGCGGAACGCTATTTCGGCGACGCCGACCCGATAGGCAAAACACTTACGAACAGCGAAATCGGCACATTTACCATTACCGGCGTTTTTAAGCCGCTTAAAGAGTTCCGGACGCATTTAGGTACTGATATGGCGATATCGATGGCCACCCTACCGCTCATACGCAAGGACCTCAAAGCCGACGACTGGCTGAGTTACAATACCTACACTTTTGTATTCCTTACCAAAGGCTCCTCCCGCGCCGACCTCGATCAGGCCCTGGCACGGGTCTCCGCTGACAATCAAAAGACTGTTCGTTTCAAGGATATTAAAACGCATTCGTTCCGCAGTCAGGCATTGTCGGAGATTTCGCCCGACTGGGAGGGGCTGCTGGATAATCCGGGCGTGGAGCCGATCTGGAAAATGGGCGTCAGCCTACTTATACCATTGATCATAATCGCGCTGGCGGGTTTCAACTACATTAACCTCACACTCACACGCTCGCTCAGCCGCGCACGTGAGGTGGGCGTACGCAAGGTCGCGGGCGCGAAGAGGTATCAACTGGTAAACCAGTTTTTGGTCGAAACCGTCGTGATCGCATTGCTTGCTTTCGGGCTCGGCTACCTCGGACTGGTGGCGTTGCAGGAGTATATCCATGTCGGCTGGCTTACGTGGGAGGTGAGCGATACGCGTATACTTTGGGCGGTTTTTATCGGTTTTACATTGTTTACCGGCTTTGTGGCGGGCATTTTGCCGGCACGGATACTGTCGTCCTACCAGCCGGTGCAAATACTGAAAGGCGAAATGGCGCCCACCGGCGTAGGCAAATTCGGTTTTAGGAAAACACTCACCGTTATCCAGTTCGTAGTCGCATTGGTTTTCATGACCGGCACCGGCATTATGAACAGCCAGTTTGAATACATGGCTACCGACAACCAGAATTTCAACCGGAAGAACATCCTGAACATCCCGCTCGCGCCCGACAGCGATTTCAAACTTCTGGCGAACGAAATGAGCCGGGAGGCGGGCGTCAAACGTGTGGGCCTTACCTCCGCCACCTTGAATGAAAGCGCAGGAAAGGCCAAACTTTCACCATTATCTCAGAAAAACCCGACTAATCCCCTAGAAACCTTCATTTACGCTTCCGACCGGAATTTCATCGAAAATATGCGGCTGCAATTCATCGCCGGTGAAAACGTACCGGCCGCCACCGACACAACCGTCCATTTCGTGGTTCTGAACCAGAAAGCGGCGCAGTCGCTCGGCTGGAAAAACCCCAAGGAGGCCGTGGGGCAGACTATCCTGCTGAATGAAACGCAGGTGATCGTGTCGGGGATTGTGAAAAACTTTTGCTTCATGCGTTACGAACTCCCCGTGGCACCGCTCATCCTTGCATTCGATCCGAGGGAAATCAAGGTACTTTCTCTGGAAGTAGCCGACGGAACCGACCGTGAACGCATTGCTGCCGCATTGGGCAAGACCTGGAAACGGTACCATCCGCACGAATCGTTTGTGCATTCGTGGTACGAAGACCAGCTCTATGAGGATTATCTGGAAAATGAAGATCAGAAAATCACGGATTTGCTCGTGTTCGTAGTGTTCACGATCGCGGCAATGGGCTTATTGGGAATGGTTACCTACTCCACCGCCAAACGTGTGAAAGAAGTAGGGGTACGCAAAGTAATGGGGGCCAGCACGGCGCAGATCATGCGGCTGCTGTCCGGCTCATTTGTGAAACTGATCCTGATCGCCGCGATCATCGCAATGCCGATCGGATACGGGCTCGGCTCACTGTTTCTCAACATTTTCACCTACCACCCCAGCCTCGGTCCCGGTGTTTTCCTCACCTGTATGGGTAGCCTGGGCGTGATCGGACTCGTTACCATCGGCGTCCAGACCTACAAAGCAGCCATTACCAATCCGGCGGAAACTTTGAGGAATGATTGAAAAGAGAGGAAAGGAGGATGGAGGAAAGGGAGGAAGGAGGATCGCGCCGAAATCGGGGGGAAGTGTTTGCGGGAATTGCGATGCTCTTCGGAATGATGATCTCCGCTAGAATAGTTTTAAAAAAGTGACTAAGTCGATGACTTTCAACTTTGGGAACTCTAAACCATTGAAGACATTAAATCCTCTATTGTTGGTCACTAAATAATCACAATTGTGCGAATTCCAGATAAAGCTGATAATACTTACTAAATGGAGGTACTGACGCTCTCAGACAATTTGTATCGACAACAATTTTCATTCATCATTTAAAAAAATCATCATCGGTTAGCATTCTGTCAAAATCTTCCTGGGTGTATTGCTTTTCCTTTTGAACTTTTTCCAGTTCCTTTTTCAGTTCTGAATCAAAGTAAGCCATCAACATCTTGCGCAACTCGTACGTCTGAGCATCGCTCATCCCAAGGTCGAATAGTCTCAAAAGACTAATCTGCAAGTCGTTCAACTTGCCTTTTTCGCTTGATTTTGCCGCAATATCCATTGTCAGTCGATAGATTTTAGATTTATAAATTTAAAAAAAACCGGCGCCTTCAACTAACTCAACTTAACCGAAAACAAATCCTTCGAACGCAAATACACCCAGGTGACGACAAGGAGCGTGAGCAGGCCGCCCATCATGACGGACGGAACGGTACCGAAGGCTTTGGCCATGACGCCGGATTCGAAGGCGCCGAGTTCGTTGGAGGAACTGACGAATATGCCGTTGACAGCGGCTACACGACCTCGCATTTCGTCGGGCGGGTAGATTTGCAGGATGGTTTGCCGGATGATGACGCTCACACTATCGAATACGCCGGTGGCAAAGAGGGCGCCGCAGGAAAGCATGAAGCTGGTGGAAGCGGCGAAGACCAGCGTGAATATCCCGAAACCGGCCACTGCAACCAGCATATTGCGCCAGGCATTATGCGTGGGCGGGAAATAGGCCATCGCAAACATGGTCAGCATGGAGCCGATGGAAGGTGCCGCGCGCAGCAGGCCAAGCCCTTCCGGGCCTACTTTCAGAATATCTTCTGCAAAAATGGGTAACAAGGCGATTACGCCGCCGAAAAGCACCGAGAACAGGTCGAGCGTCATGGCGTAAAGTACAATGCGTGTTTTGAAAACGAACTTGAAACCCTCCTTCAGACTTTCCACGATTGGCGTCATAATCTTCGGAAATTCAGGACGTGTCTTGATCATGCCCAGCAAAACCCAGCAGACCAGAAAGTTGACGATCACGATCAGCAATGTTTGGGTAAGGCCGAGGTAAGCGTACATGAAACCCGCAGCGGCCGGACCGATAATGGCGCCCGCCTGCGAAAAGGAACTGCTCCAAGTGGATGAGTTATGGTAGATCGTTCGCGGTACAAGGAAAGGTTTGAGCGAACTCGCAGCAGGTGAGTAAAAGCCTTTTGCAAAACCAATTAACCCAAAAACAGCATAAATCACCGCCAAATGCTGCCACTCCGCCAGCTTATTGTAAACTCCCGGTTGAAAAGCGGTGTACAATATCCCCGAGCCCATCAAAATCACTACCAGGCTAATGTGCATGATACTGATCTTGTTCTTCTGGTCGGCCACGTAGCCTCCAAACAGCGACGTGATAATGAAAGGAATCGCCTCGGCCAGCCCCACCAGGCCCAGTGCAAGCGGGTCGTGCGTGGTTTTGTACAGCTCGTACCCCACAATCACTTCCTGAATGCGGATGGTGGCTGAAAAAAGAAAGGAATTGGATACAAAAAACCGGAAATCAGAATAGCGGAGCGCTGCGTACGGGTCGTTGGATGCTACTGTTTTCAAGTGAGTGTTTGGGTGTTACAAAAAGCTAACACCGGCGGCCGGGAAGAATGTTCTGCTTTAACTGAAAATTAATATCTAATACCTTCCGAATACTAAAAAAGACTGTTAAAGTCCCATAATCAATGTTTTACATTTCGTTTACAATGTTTTACAGACATTTATTCGCGTGACTTCCGGGTGTCGGTACTTTTGGATCAAGCAGTCACATTCATCCAAAACACATTCGGACATGAACTTCAAAGCAATCAAAATCATCCCCGCAATGCTCCTGCTGTACGCGCTGCAAGCGTCGGTGGCGCTGCCAAAATCTGCTGATACGCCCAATGAGAACGCATTGCTCATCAACGGCCGCGTGGTTACTACGGAACAGTTCGCGTATGTCACCCGCGGCACGCTGACGATCGCGAAAGGCAGTTCCGTTTCAGATCAAAAAACGACGGTCCCTTACCTGATTTACCTGAAACGTGATGGTAGGATCGTGAATCCCGAATCCCACGCACACAACTTTGCGGTGTGGAGCTCCGAAATTCATGATATTCTGGAATTCGCCGAGGCTGGCGATCAGCTCGTTATCGATCTCGTCAAACCTCACAATGCCGCCGCGAGGAAAGTCCTCACCATCAAAAAGACGCAAGTTGTCCCACGATTCCAGTGGTTTTATGTTTTCAGACAGAAAAAGGACAATTGCTGAAATTCATTAAATTTGATTACTGGTTCCAGGTTGTATGATGAGGTATTTAAAAGCGATTTTCAGGGAATTCGTGCTGCTGGCGGGCTTATCAGCCGGGCTGTCGGGCATTGCTGTGGCCAACAGCGATGCGGTGCGTTTCTCTGAAAATGTGAATTTGTCGCTTAGGCGCACGGTCGACAACCTGCTGCGGGCCAATGGCGATTCGCTTTCGCAGATCCCGCCGGTAAAACAGACGGACGCCAATACGTTTTCGGTGCAAATGGACCATATGTTCGATTATGACAAACTACCCGAAGTGCTGCAACGGTCCTTCGAAGCTTACCATATCGATCGTCCGTACAGCGTGGCCGTTTTGGATTGCAAAACCGGCGAAGTGAGCCTCGGTTACCAGTTTTTCGACCTGACACAGCCCGGGGGGATCGCGTGCAGGGGCCGCTCGCGCGAGGAGGGTTGCTACACATTGCAAGTCCGATTCACGCCAGAGATTCCCAAACAACAGGCTGCCGGTAACACCTGGCTGCTAATTACCGCCGGCGGCACATTGGCGGGGCTTGGCTTCGTTGCCTGGAACCGGTCACGGCATAAAAAGGCGCCCGAAATCAGCCCGCAAAACATACTTGTTCCGCAATCCCGGATTGCATTCGCCAATTCGTGGCTGGATACGGCCAACCAGACGCTGTTCAACAGTGAAACCAGCCAGACATTAACATTCCGCGAAGCCAAATTGCTCTCATTGTTCGTCCGGAACATCAACCAGGTGCTGGAACGGGATGCTATCCTCAAATCGGTTTGGGAGGATGAGGGCGTTACCGTCGGCCGGAGCGTCGATGTATTCGTCTCGCGCCTCCGCAAAATGCTGGCGCCCGATCCGCAAGTCAAAATCACCGCCATTCACGGCATAGGCTACAAAATGGAAGTCCATTCCTGATTCAATCCATGTTCAAAACCTTTCTTAAAATCGCAGTGCGTCAGCTCTGGCAGGGACGGCTGTATGCGGTGATCAACATCACCGGCCTTGCCGTCGGTACCGCCTGTATGCTTTTCGCAGCCATTTACATCGCCGACGAGCGCAGCTTCGACCGTTTTCACACGAACGCCCCTAACCTTTACCGCATTACCAGCACTTACCGCGAGCGCGGGGAGCTCATTTCGAGCGGAGGCACCGGACAGGTGCAAGGCCCTGCATTCCAGGCACGCATGCCCGAGATCACGCATTATGCACGCGTGATGGGCGGGGACATTTACGGTGATGTGCGGCA
Organism: uncultured Dyadobacter sp.; assembly: GCA_946481035.1. The sequence goes on from CAMLNK010000037.1 coordinate 7,466, forward strand.
TGCACATAATGCATTGAAATTGCAGCTGCTCTTCGTCGACGCTTCATTTTTTGATGTGTTTACATTCCCGTTGCTCCAGGGCGACGGCCGGACTGCATTGCAAAATGTCAGTTCGGTGGTGATTACCAGGCGCACGGCCCTAAAATTCTTTAACCGCACCGATGTGGTCGGGGAGCTGCTGCAAATGGATGCCGATCCCTCGGCGATGCGGATCGGAAAGCCGCTGGTCATTACGGGTGTAGCGAAAGATCCACCGGCCAATTCATCGGTTCAATTCGATATCCTGTTTCCTTTCGAATTTATGAAGGTGTCATTCGACGATACCAGCTGGCTGAACGCCTATCTGGGGACATTCGTCGTGCTGCGCCCCGACGCCCTGCCCGGCCAGGTAATCCGCAAGTTCAACCGGATTGCGGGTGCATTGTCCCAAACCCAGCGGAAGGACCATCCCGAAGCTTCGGCCATCACCTATGGCCTGCAAAAAATGACGGACATTCACCTGAACAGCCAGGCTATCCCCAACGAGAACGGCGAATCCGGCATTGTGAATACGAGCAGGCCCATTTACTCCTACATTTTCATAGGAATGGCCGGGTTTATTTTGCTGATGGCGAGCATCAATTTCATTAATATTCATATCGCCTCCTCGATGAAGCGTGCGAAGGAAGTAGGCATACGGAAAGCGACCGGCAGCAGCAGAGGCGCGATTGTCATACAGTTTCTTGGCGAATCGACGATACTCGTCGGCATGTCGATGGTATTGGCGCTATTGCTCGTGTTTTTGTTCCTACCTGCATTTAATCATTTATCCCAAAAGCAAATAGCACTCACCCGACTATGGAGCGCCGAACTGCTGGGCTGGCTTACCTTTATTTTCATGGTGAATATCGCGTGCGCCGCGCTCTACCCCGCCTGGCTGATTTCCAGGCTGACGCCGATTGAAACACTGTATTCCCGGACGCCGCTTGCGGGCAGAAACCCCGCCGGGAATGTGCTGATGGTTTTCCAGTTTGCGATGGCGATACTACTCGGCATTGCGAGCATCGTATTTTACCGGCAAATGCATTTTATCAAATCCAAAAACCTGGGTTACAATCCTGATCAGATCGTTAAACTGGCTATTCAGGGTGTGAGGGATGTGCAGCAGGTTCACTCCCGCTTTCAGAACGAGCTGGCGGGTGATCCCGCATTCGGGGCGATATCGCTTGCGGGCGAATTTGGGAACCGTGATGTAGTGGTGAAAGGGCAAAAAATGCTTGCAAATGTACGTACGGTCGATTCGGATTATCTCCCGATGCTGGAAATGAAATTGCTCCAAGGCCGCAACTTCTCCCCTGCCTTTGCATCGGACGAAACTTTCGGGGTATTGGTCAATGAAGCATTTGTCAAAAAAGCAGGCATAGCCAATCCGATCGGCCAAATACTCCTGCCCGACGACTATTTCGGCAAACGGGGGCTGACCATCGTAGGCGTAGTCGGCGATTTCCATTTCAATTCGCTCAAAGAACGGATAGGCCCGATGATCATGCCGATGAGTACCCATTACGGAGGCGGGGAGTTGTGGATTAAAATCTCCCAAAACAAAGAGCAGTACGCCATTAAGAAGCTTGAAACAACGTTCAGGAAGGTCTTGCCCGACGCTGTTTTTGAATACACATTCCTGCACGATGCGAACACCCGCGCCTATGCGACCGAGCTCCGCTGGCAGCAGATTATCACTCTGGCGACCATCGTGGCCGTGGTAATTTGCAGTTTGGGACTGTTCGGTCTTGCCCACCTGGCCATCGCGCAGCGCCGGCGCGAAACGGGTATCAGGGTCGTGCTGGGCGCCACGGGTTATGACATCGCCGCCGGCTTTTCCAAAAACTTCATCCGCATTATTTTCACCGCCGTACTCCTTGCCTCCGTAGCAGGACATTACCTGATGCTTTCCTGGCTTGGGCATTTTGCCTATCATGCGGGCCTGCCATGGTGGGTGTACGCGTGCTCCGGCGCGGTGGCGCTGGTGCTGGCATTGCTCACAGTATTTGCCCAGGCGCTGAGGGCGGCCGCAGCCGATCCCGTGAAGGTTTTACGATCAGAATAACCTCGTTTTTCTCCTGCTGCACCATTGTCCGAAACGCGTCCGATTGCGTACACATTTTGTACGGTATCGGACGCGCGCACATCAGGAAAGATCAAAAACAATATGATAATCAATGCATTATACTTTTGGCAAGGCTTTTTAAAATAGGAGTGGCATAAGAGAGGCGGATGTAAGCATTTGTTTTTAAAACGGGTTGTCCGTAATTACATACCAAATCTCAAACTCCAATTTTTTATGATCCAGTTAGAAAAGATATCCAAATATTACCCGGCAGGTTTTGGCAAAACATACGTGTTGCGCCACATTGATTTGAACATTAAAGAAGGTGAGTTTGTATCGATCATGGGCCCGTCGGGCTCCGGCAAATCCACCCTGTTACATATATTAGGCTTGCTCGAAGAGCCATCCGAAGGCGAGTACCTTTTCCTCGACGAGCCGGTTCAGAAACTCTCCGAAAAGAAACGCACCGAATTGCACCGCCACCACATCGGTTTTGTGTTCCAGGCCTACCACCTGATCGACGAACTGACGGTTTATGAGAACATCGAAACGCCGCTTTTGTACAAAGGCACGTCGTCGTCGGAGCGCAAGAGCCGCGTTGCGGAATTGCTCGACCGCTTCAATATGGTGGCCAAAAAAGACCTGTTCCCGCACCAGCTTTCGGGCGGCCAGCAGCAGCTTGTAGGCGTTGCCCGGGCGATCGTGCATAACCCGAAAGTGATTTTCGCCGACGAACCGACCGGTAACCTGCATTCGGAGCAGGCGATCGAGATCATGGAATTATTTCAAAAACTTAACCAGGAAGACAAAGTCACCATCGTTCAGGTAACCCACTCGGAATTGAATGCGGGTTATGGCAACCGGATCGTACGGTTGAAGGACGGATGGCTGGCGTGACCTAACTCAATCTATTAGCCATGAAACGCTTTATTTTACTTTTCTGCTTACTGCCTTTGCTCGGGCGGGCGCAAACCAAGCTGAGCCTCGCCGAGTGTGTGGACCTGCTGGCCAAAAACAACCTCATTTACCAGCAGGGGACATTGCAGGCGGAAGCGGCGCAGGCCCAGTTGCGGCAGACAAAATCGCAGATTCTCCCTCAGATCTACATTTCGGCGAACCAAAGTCTTAACCTCGGCCGCAGTATCGACCAGTACACCAATGCGTATATTGACCAGCTTTACACTTATAACTCGGTGAGTACGGGCTTTCAAATGCCGGTTTTCCAGGCCGGCAGACTGCAAAATCAAGCGCGCCAGGGAACCCTGCTCAAAGAGTCAGCAATGGAGAACCGGACCGCCGTGCTGAATGCCCAGACGATCCTGCTCATGCAAGGGTACGTGAACGTACTCGCTACCAAAGCGTTACTGGAAGCCGCCGACCAGCAGGTAGCATCGTCGCAGCAGCAGGTGGACAAAGTGCAAAAGCAGGTAAATGCCGGAACAGCGGGGAACAACCTGCTGGCGGAAATAAAGGCGCAGTTGGCGAACGACAAATTCTTGCAGGTAACGGCACTCAGCAATTACCGTACGGCGCGTCTCGCATTGTTTCAGCGCATGAACATCACGCCCGACGATAATGTCGATTTTGAACCGCTGATACCTAAGGAAAACATCACACCCGCAGCCGCCAATGCGACCGAACTGTATGATAACGCGTCGAAATCTTTTCCGGAAATCCGCAGCGCGGAGCTTAATCGCGAGAGTTATAAGTATCTGGTGAAGTCGATCAAGGCATTGAACTATCCGTCGCTGGACCTGAATACCAATGTGCGGGCGTTTTACGCTTCCACGAACAAGAACCTCGACTATTTCAACCAGTTGAATGCCACACGAAACGGTTCCATCACCCTCGGGCTGAATATCCCGATCATGGGCCGCTGGGTAACCCGGCCGCGTGTGGAGCTGGCCAAAGTACAGGAGCGCCAGGCGCAAAATACGCTCGACATTACCAACCAGCAGCTCCGCCAGGCGATCGAGACAGCCGTACTGAACCTGAATGCCATGGCCGACAAGCATGCCGCGGCAGAAGGGCAGGTAGAATCGCTGGGAGCGGCATTTGCGGTGGTCGAAAGCAAGTTCAATGCAGGGGTATCGAGCATTTTCGAATACACGCTCTCCAAAGCGAAACTTGCACAGGCACAAGGCATTGCCATTCAGGCGAAATATGATTACCTGATGCAACAGAGATTGTTACAATACTTCCGCCAGGGAAACTGGGAAGGGGTGTTTTAGGCGGTAAGCTATAAGCAGTAAGCTATAAGC
>CAMLNK010000038.1 GCA_946481035.1 uncultured Dyadobacter sp.
GGCGCCCTACACGATTCCTTACCGCTGTCTTTATTCCAAAAACATCCAAAACCTCTTCATGGCCGGCCGCAATATCAGCACCACGCACGTGGCGTTCGGAAGCACCCGCGTGATGCGTACGTGCGGCATGATGGGCGAGGTCGTGGGATTTGCTTCCTACATCGCGAACAAGTATAAAACCAGCCCCCGCGGCGTGTACAAGGACCATTTGCCTGAATTAACCGGTATTCTGAAAGGTGAAACGCTCGCGCCACAACCCTGATTAACATTGAAAAGCATTGCGATACATATTGCCGGAGTAATGTCCACCCTTCTCTCGGTGCTGCCGTTGGCGACAATGGCGGCATCGGCGAGAGACACGGCCATGATTTCCATCGACGGCGAGGCACAGGGCACCACCTATCACATCCGCTATTTCGATCCGAAAAACCGCAATTTCAAACATGCTATCGACTCAATCCTGACGGATTTTGACAAATGCCTGTCGCTATACCGTCCTGATTCCGAGCTTTCTGCATTCAACGCCAGTTCGCAGCACACATTTAGGTCTCAGTGGTTTTATGAGGTTTTGGTTAAATCAAAAGAAATCTATACCGAAACCGGCGGGGCGTTTGATCCTACCATTATGCCGCTTTCGGAGGCTTATGGTTTTGGTAGAAAAAAGAATACCAATCCGGAGCAGGTGAACGTGGATTCGTTGCTGCAATGGGTTGGTTTTAAGCAAATTGAATTCAATCACAAAGAAATAAAAAGCCGGCCGGGTGTGCGGCTGGATTTCAATGGAATCGCACAAGGCTATTCGGTGGATATTCTCGGGGCATTTCTGAAAAGCCGCAATGTTGACCGTTTCATGGTCGAGATCGGCGGGGAGATCGTTTGCTCAGGGACTAAAAACGGTGGTGCCAGTTGGGTAACCGGTATTGAAAACCCGCTTAAACCCAATGCATTCGCCGCGACCGTCCGCCTTACCGACCGCGCCATGACCACCGCAGGCAATTACCACAACCACATTACCCGCAACGGCATTACCTATAACCATATTATCGACCCGCGGTCCGGCGGCCGGCGATCCGGCGGCCGGCGCTCCGGCGGCCGGCGCTCCGGCTCGATGGAACAGACTCCGCTGCTGAGTGTGACCGTCTTCGCGAAGGACGCCATCACTGCCGACGGCTACGATACGGCCTTCTTCGTCATGGGCCTCGAAGCGACCCAAACCTTTTTGAAAAACCGGAAAGATATCGACGTGTACATGCTTTACACCAATGAGCAAGGGCATTTAGTGTCCTTTGCAACCGACGGTATCAAAGACCTTATCCAGGAAAAATGAAACGAATATCCCTGCTACTACCGATTTTACTCAACGTTATCACCGTTTTGCAAGCCCCGGCCCAGCGAACGTCGGTGAAAGCACTCTCCAACAATTCGATCCGTGTACAATGGCGTGAAACCAACGGTGCATTGAAGATCGACGAGGTTACCGTCAACAAAAAGGGCCAATGGACCAAAGTGGCGGCGCCTTCCGGCGAGTATACCTTGCTCTATTCCGCAACCAAACCTTCGACCGAAGCGGCCGAAACGTTTGAAAAGGTTACCGGTGGCAAATTCCCCGAAGACGCCTACCATTACCAGCAAACGCAATGGAAGGAAAGCACCACCGGCGTGGCGCTGAACACGGCAGGCCAGGCATTCCATTTCTTCCCGCAAACGGGCACGGCGAAGGACAATGGCTTGGAATTCAAATCCGAAACTGATGTCGCGACTGTTACCGCACATTGGAAGACCGATCCCCGCTTCCCGAACGACATTCAGGTAACTATGACGCTGAATGCGAAGAAAAAGGGCTTTTTCTCGCTGGCTACACCTACGCTGGCCGCATTGCCTGTCGACCAGATGAGCTGGGTTTCGGTACCAGGGTATTTTCAGGGAAATTTTATGCAGAAAAACTTTGCACTGGCCTATGCGTACGGCCACGGCATTCCCGACCGCCCGGCAGTGTACCGCGAGCGCTGCGCATCCACGCTCAGCCCGCTGGTGAGCAATAAGGATGGCATTACCTGGTCGGTGATCCCCGAACCCGGCCTCGCGCGCGATCCGTGGGCGAAGGACCAGATCACGCAGATCGACTGGCACCTTGGCCTATCGCATATGAACCGCAAGGCGCAGCTTTCGCCTACATTGTATTATCCGGTTTTGGGAGAAGAGAAATCGGAAATGCAGGCCGGGCAGTCGGTTTCGTACACTTTCCGTTACAGCCTCATCGCCGGCGACTGGTTCCAGGCGACCAAGCACGCGGCTATCGACATTTACAAATTCCGGGAGACACTTGCCCTGCGCCAAAGCAAGCAGGCACTCACCGACCGGATCGAGAAAATGCATCACTACCTGATCGACCCGAAGACATCGCTCTGGAATATCGAGGACTTCAAAGGCAAGCAGATCGGTGCACAGTCGTACCTCGGCGGCGTGGTGGGCTCGGATAAGGATGCCATGAAAAATTCGGATTACGGCGCGATGTGGATGCTTGCCAATGCCACCCACGACCCCGAACTGACCCAGAAAGTGCTGCCGCCTGCCGAGAATTTTAAACTCGTACAACAGCAAACGGAGGAAGGTTTTTTCAAAGGAGCCGTTGAAGGGCAGTATTATTTAGCCAAAAAGAAGAAGTTCGTAGAGGAATGGGGCGAGGTGGTGGAACCTATCGCATTAACCTACTATGTCATGCTCGATGTGGGTAATATGCTCCTTTTCGAGCCTGATAATGCCGAATTGAAAGAACGCCTGCGCATCGGCGCCGAAAAACTGCTAAGCTGGCAACGCGAGGACGGCGGTTTTGCAGTGGCATACGACCGCAAGACCGAGCAGGAGATTTTCAAGGATATTCAGGACGTACGGCCGACGTTTTACGGCCTGATCGTCGCGCACCGCATTCTCAAAGACGACAAATACCTCAAAGCCGCCGAAAAGGGCGCTGACTGGTTCCTCAAAAACGCGGTAGAAACCGGCGCCTTCCTGGGTGTATGCGGGGACGCGCGCTACGCACCCGACTTCGCCACCGGCCAATCGGCACAGGCATTGCTGGATCTGTTTGATTTAACCCAAAACAAAAAGTACCAGGACGCTGCCATTACCTGCGCGAAAATCTATACCTCATCCATTTATACCCACCCTATTGCGGACCACAAGCCCAAAATCGTGAACGGTACTGCGCGGGAAGATTGGGAGATCAGCCAAACCGGCCTCAGCTTCGAGCATGGAGGCATTTTCGGTTCTGCCACGCGGCACGGGCCTATCCAGCTGGCAAGCCATGCGGGGATGTTTATCCGCATTTACCAGCTTACCGGCGAGCAGCTTTTCGCCGATATGGCGCGCGCGTCGGCCATTGGCCGCGATGCATTTGTGGATAGTAAAACCAGCGTCGCTTCCTATTACTGGAACGCCATGAACCGCGGCGCCGGCCCCTACCCGCACCACGCCTGGTGGCAGATCGGCTGGATCACCGACTACCTGCTATCCGAAGCCGCATTGCGCTCGAATGGCAAGGTTACTTTTCCGCGCGGCTTCGTAACGCCCAAAGTCGGCCCGCACCAGACGTACGGCTTCGCGCCAGGCGATGTTTTCGGCGATAAGGCTAATCTGGTTATCAAAGAAGGTTTCGTAACTGCCGATAGTCCGTCCATCGACCCTATTGTTTCCAAATCGACTACTAAAAATACCTACTACGTGACGCTGCTCAACAACAGCCCGCAGCCCACCACATTCAACCTGAAAATAGACAACGGCAAAGCCTCAGAAAACAATGAGCCGGCAGCAATGAAATGGGCCGAAACAAACCAGAAGGCGGCCATTAACAATATCAAACTGCCCGCATTCGGAAGTAGGACGTTGGCTGTAAGCTATAAGCAATAGGCTTTAAGCAATAGGCTTTAAGCAATAAGCTTTAAGCAATAGGCTGTAAGCAATGGGCTATAAGCGATAGGCCAGGACTTGGACAACGTAAATCATAACATTCAAACGCACAAAGCTTACGGCTTACAGCATATAGCTTAAAGCTTAAAAAAGCATCCAACATACTTATGAACAACACCACCGACACCATTGTCATTCTCGTATTCTCCGCGTTCGTGATGGGCATTGGGATGCTTTTTGCCCGAACGGGGCGCAATCTGAAATCTTTTTTCGCGGGCGGCGAGGCCGTACCATGGTTTATCGGCGGGCTTTCGCTGTTCATGAGCTTTTTCTCGGCTGGTACCTTTGTGGCCTGGGGTTCAATTGCCTATAAACACGGCTGGGTAGCCATTACCATTCAATGGACGATGTGCATCGGCGCGCTCATTACCGCCGTTTACCTCGCCCCGCGCTGGAAACGCACTGGCGCGCTGACAGCCGCCGAGTTCATCCGGGAGCGGCTCGGGCTGCCGGTGCAAAAGACCTACATATTCATTTTCACGCTGGTTTCGGTGTTTATCAAAGGCTCGGTGCTGTACCCGGTAGCCAAGCTGGTGAGTGCCTCGCTGGACCTGCCGCTGGTGCCCTGCACGATCGGCCTGGGGCTTTTTATGATCGCCTACACGGCTGTTGGAGGTCTCTGGGCGGTAATGGTGACTGATATTCTGCAATTTGTAGTGCTATCCGCGGCTGTATTCATCCTGCTGCCGCTTTCATTTAATAAAGTAGGCGGCTGGGAAGGGTTTACGAACAATATTCCCGACGACTTTTTTAACCTGCTCAATGGTGAATACACGCTCGGTTTCGTAGCCGCATTTGTGATTTACCACATTTGCTACATCGGCGGTAACTGGACTATGGTGCAGCGCTACACGAGCGTTGACAGTGAGAAATCGGCTAAGAAAGTGGCATTCCTCTTTGCCGGGTTGTATCTCATCAGCCCCGTTATATGGATGTTCCCGCCGATGATCTACAAGGCCATTAACCCCGCATTGACCGGCCTGGACACCGAGAATGCCTATCTGATGATTTGTAAACTTGTGCTTCCTCCGGGCCTGCTGGGCCTGATGCTCACGGGCATGTACTTCTCTACCTCCGCCAGCGCCAATACGGCATTGAACGTGGTGTCGGCCGTTTTCACCAACGACATTTACAAAGGAATGGTCAATCCGGCGGCTTCCGACAAGCAGCTGATCCGCGTGGCGCGCGGCTCGTCATGGTTTTTCGGGCTGGGTATGATCGGCATTGCATTGTTGGTACCGGCCGCAGGTGGCATTGTGGAGGTGGTACTCAGCATTTCGGCCATTTCCGGCGGCCCATTGCTTGCCCCGCCGCTTTGGGCATTGTTTTCCAAAAGGTTGAATGGCACCACTACGCTTTGGATTACCGGCATCGGGTTATGTGTCAACCTGTTTTTCAAAACACTCGCCCCGCTCCTGCTCGATTTCAAACTATCGCGCGGAATGGAAACGATTGTGGGTGTCGGCCTGCCGCTGCTCCTACTGCTCGCCTATGATCTTTGGGCGCGTTCCAGAAATGTGATTGCGGATGAATACACCGACTATATGTCGTCCAAAAATCAACGGAAGCAGGGAGCGGCCGTCGCCGACCCGGAAGAAGCATTTGAGATCAAAAAGCAAAACCGTTTTGGGTTGCAGGTGATCGCCGGAGCACTGCTATTCACAGCCGTGATGCTGTTCATTCTGAGCTTTTTGACTACCGACGGGACGCTGGTAACCGCTTGCGTCGCGACGGTGGTGTTGATTTCGGCAGCGATACCGTTTGTGGCGGCTCGGAAGGTGGTGTTGGTGAACGACGAAACGCGGGTTGCGGCGTGAGGAAGTTGGCGCCTGGTTGTCGTTACATGCCTACGGCATTTTTTAAAGATCAAATGAGCGACCAGGTTCTACCAATGTTACATCCCTGACGGGATTTTATTGAAAAAGAGAAAATGGCCGCCGCAAGTATTAACAGCAAAACGCAAGTCCCGCTAGGGACGTAAGATTGGTAGCAATATGGAATTAAACGGAGAGACGAAATGCCGTCAGGCATGAAACAACAAAAACAAAACCCCCAAACCGAACAACATCACATAATGAAACAATTAACCCTATTAACCTTCTCGATATTACTGTCATTAACCTGCTCGCAACTAGCGGCCCAGCCGGGTGCGGCCCAGCCGGGCGCGGCCTCTTACCATATCCGGCAGCCGAATGCGATTCCGTTGCATGGCGAATGGTGGTTCCTGCTCGATCCGGCGGGAGCAGGCATCGCCGGCCAGTGGTACCGGGAAGATTTTGCGAAAGAGAACCGCCAGGACAAGGTTACCGTCCCGCATTGCTTTTCGACAGACCCCCGTTACGAGTTTTACACCGGTACTGCCTGGTACCGCAAGACTTTCGCCTGGAAAAAAAGCACCGGTAAGCGCGTAATCCTGCATTTTGATGCAGTTTTTTACAAAACCGATTTGTGGCTGAACGGTCAGAAAATCGGGCAACATGAGGGCGGGTACACCCCGTTCAGCTTCGATGTGACCGGACGATTGAAGGACGGCAACAACCTGCTGGTAGTGGCTGTGAATAACGACACCTGGAAAACAAATACGATTCCCGGCCTCAAAGACGGCGGCAATATCAACGACGGCTACCCTGCGTGGGTGAATTATGGCGGTATTATCCGGCCGGTTTACCTGACGGTCGAGCCGGAGGTTTATACCGAGAATGTGAAAATCGAGACAACGCCCGATCTGACGAAAGGGACTGCGATTGTCAAGACTAAAATCAGGGTACGGAATGCATCATCCACGGCGGCCTCCCCGAAAATCGATTTCACGGTTTTGCAGGACAAAAAACCATTGACACTCCGCTGGAAAACGAAAACGGAAAGCATTCCTGCCGGACAAACGGCCATACTCGAAGCGGAAGCCGCACTAACAGCTGCGCAAGTAAAGCTCTGGGACTTGGACCAGCCCAATCTGTACGAACTGAAAACGATCGTCGGCTCCGACACGCTGGCTTCGAATTTCGGGATCAGGAAAATTGAAGTAAGCGGCGTGCAGATTCTTTTGAACGGGAAGCCGGTCAGAGCAGGCGGAGGGAACCGGGTGATCGATTACCCCGGCCATGGCTCGATGGAACCGGATTGGCTGGTTGAAAAAGACTTCCGTCTCATGAAGGAAGCCGGGATGGAGTTCCAGCGCCTTACGCATTACACGCCTTCGGAATATTTCTACGACCTGGCCGACCGCTACGGCATGCTCATCATCACCGAAGCCGGTAACTGGCAACTCACGCCCAAGCAAATGGACAATGATTCGATGCGCGTCAAGTTCCGGTCGCAGTTCCGGGAAATGGCGGAGCGCGACTGGAACCACCCGAGCGTGATCGCGTACAGTGTTGGAAACGAATACGGATCTACCACCGCCTCCGGCCAGCGTTGGACCAAAGATATGATCGCCTACGCACGCGAGCTCGATCCTACCCGCCTGTACACGTTCGCGAGCATGCTCCTGAACACCTTACCCGAGAAGCCGGAAGACGAAGCCAGCCAGTATGTCGATTTTGTTTCTACCAACACCTACGGCGGGCACGCCAAGTCGCTCGACCACATTCACAAGTTGTACCCGAACAAACCGGTCTTCATCAGCGAATGGGGTACGCGTTCCGACGGTAAAGGCGGCGAAGAGGGGCAGGCGCGGCATTTGACTGATGTGATGGTTGAAATCCGCAAGCGACCGTTTGTAGTCGGAGCCTCGTGGTGGACCTACAACGATTACCGCAGCAAATTGTTCGGCACCAATGTGAATGGCTTCAGGCCGTGGGGCATTGTGGGGCCCGACCGCTCGCCCAGGCTCGCCTATCCGGTTCATCAGAAAGAATTTTCGCCGGTTGTAGTTGAGAAAGTGAGTTTTAAAACGGGCGACCAGGGGATTCACCAGCTCACGGTTAAAGTCACTTCCCGGGGCGATTTCCCGGCAAAGACAATCAAAGGATATACCCTAAAAGCAGGCGACGCCAGCATCGCATTGCCCGAGCTGAACCCGGGAGAAAGCAAAGATGTGGTAATACCTGTCCGCGGATTTGACAAACAAATCCACATTACCGTGCACAAACCGACCGGCTTCCTCACCACCCAGACTGACATCGACCTTAAATAACCACCCGCGGGCCGCAACAGGCCACGCAACCATGACATATTAAAGACCTGACAAGATGATAATCGGAGAATCGACACACAAAAGAGAACCCCAAACCATTGCGCTGACGGCAGACCTTGTGATTACAGGCGGCGGACTAACGGGTACCTGCGGGGCCATTACCGCCGCCAGGGCCGGTTTGAAAGTGATATTGGTACAAGACAGGCCCGTGCTGGGCGGCAACTGTTCGAGCGAGGTGAGGCTGTGGATTTTGGGCGCTACCTCGCATATGGGCAACAACAACCGCTGGGCGCGCGAAGGCGGCGTAATCGACGAAATTATGCTGGAAAACGCCTACCGTAACCCGGACGGCAACCCCCTGATCTTCGACACAGTGCTGCTTGAAAAGGTAACACAGGAAGAAAACATTACGCTCCTGCTGAACACGGCGGTTTTCGATCTCGATAAAACACAAAAAGGTGACAAAATCGAGGCATTGCACGCATTTTGCAGCCAGAATAGTACAAAATATATACTCACAGCACCACTTTTCTGCGATTCGTCGGGCGACGGTATAGTCGGGTTTATGTCGGGGGCTGCGTTCAGGATGGGCGCGGAGTCGGCGGAGGAATTTGGAGAGAAATTTGCGCCGGACAAGGCTTATGGCGAGCTCCTGGGGCACTCTATGTATTTCTATTCCAAAGACATAGGCCGTCCGGTGAAGTTTGTACCGCCTTCCTTTGCTTTGCAGGATATTACTGAAATTCCGCGTTACAAGACCTTTAATCCCAAAGACTTCGGGTGCCGGTTGTGGTGGCTCGAATACGGCGGCAGGATGGATACCGTGCACGATACCGAGAAAATTAAGTGGGAGCTTTGGAAGGTCGTTTATGGTGCGTGGAATTATATTAAAAACTCCGGCGAGTTCCCGGAAGCGGAGAACATGACGCTTGAATGGGTGGGCGCTATCCCCGGAAAGCGCGAAAGCCGCCGTTTCGAGGGTGACTACCTTTTGAAACAGCAGGATGTAGTCGATCAAAAAGTGTTTCACGACACCGTGGCTTTCGGTGGTTGGAGCCTCGACCTCCACCCTGCCGACGGCGTGTATTCCGATCAGGCCGGATGCAACCAGTGGCATAGCAAAGGCGTTTACAGCATTCCTTACCGCTGTTTTTATAGTAAAAACATTGAAAACCTTTTCATTGCAGGCCGCATTATCAGCGCTACGCACGTCGCTTTCGCTTCTACGCGTGTGATGGCTACGAGCGCTGTGGGTGGGCAGGCGGTCGCGATTGCGGCGGCGGTTGCCAAAAAACATCATTGCTCGCCTCGCGAAGTCGGGGAAAAGCATTTGGACGAATTGCAGCTGGAACTGTGGCGTTCGGGTCAATACTTACCGCAAACACCTGTTTCGGACCCTGATAACCTGGTGAATGAGGCACAAATAGCGGCCTCTTCGGCTTTGGAATTAAAAGAACTGACCGGCTCTGACCAATGGAAGACCATCGCGCATTCGGTAGCGCAAATGCTGCCAGTCAAAGGTGAAATGCCTTCGGTGACCGTTTGGGTGGAAGCTTTGCAGGATACAGAACTGGTTGCTGAGCTGCGCAAGAGCAGCAAGGTATTCAACCACACGCCCGATGTAACTTTGGAAACCAAAAGTTACCGTTTGATAGCTGGCAAACACGAGCTGTTACTCGAATGGGACAGCTATTTTCCGGAGGATTGTTATGCATTCATATGCTTCCTGAAAAATGAGCACGTCAAAATCCAGTACAGTGAACAGCGCGTGACCGGACTGGTTACCGTTTTCAATGCGACCAACCCTGCCGTTTCAAACTACGGAAAACAGGAACCGACCGAAGATATTGGCGTGGAAACTTTCGAGTTCTGGTGCCCGCAGCGCCGCCCGGCCGGTTTGAACCTGGCTTTCACATTGAGCGAGCCCATTTCGCTTTTTGGAACAAACAACCTTAAAAACGGCTGGCATCGGCCCATCGCCGGGCCTAATGCGTGGGTGGCTGCCAACGACGACCGTAATCCCGAGCTGCAACTGCAATGGAATGATAATCAAAGCATTTCAAAAATCGAGTTCGTATTCGACACCGATTTCGACCATCCAATGGAGAATGTGATTTACGTCCATCCCGAAACCGTAATGCCTTTTTGTACCCAACATATCGAAGTGCTGGACGACGCAGGTAATGTCATTGGAACAATAACTGACAACCACCTGACAAAAAGAAGTCTGACGTTCACCAAACCGGTAACGACCCGTTCACTGAGAATCAGGCTGCAAAACAGCCATTCGCACGTACCGGTATCGCTTATGGAGCTTCGCGTTTATTAGCGCGGCTTCTGTTTTTATTCTTTGAAAACTAATAAATTGATCGTAAATTTGCCGTCCTGAAATAGCAAACGTTTGTTTGCTATTTTCTTGAAAGTTTACTCTATAATTATAGTATACTACATAGACTTTGAAGGAAGCGGCGGATTTTACACCCTCAACTGAAAACGACGAAAAGAACTGGGAATCGTTACACGTTGCTTATATCGCAAGTGGTGATCCTGAGGAAGATCGGCGTCTGGCTGCGCTTGCGCGTGAGCAGGGAAAGGCGGTTTTTCTCCGCGATTTGCCGGAAGAATCCGATGATATCTTCCAATCGGCTGCCGCCGCTGCGCCGAATGCTGCTTCTTCCGTTCCAACTTCCAGAAATAATACAAAAACACCCCTTACCTGGGAGACCATTCAGCAGAAGCTATGGGCTGCTACGGTACGCAAGCGAAGCCGCACCGAAATCGCGGTTAACATCTTCTCCGCGATCGCTTTGATGGTGATCGGGCATTTGCTTTTCACTTTTTTCTCCTACGACCGGCTCACACTCCTCTGGAACCAGCTTGAGGTGAGCGAAGGCTTTTTTTACTATATCCTCGGCGGCTTCGTAGCGCAGATGATCGACGGCGCATTGGGCATGGCCTATGGTGTTACGGCATCCACATTCCTGCTTACATTGGGCGTGCCGCCTTCGGCTGTGAGCGCCAGTGTCCACACTTCGGAGATCTTTACCAGTGGCGTTTCGGGTTATATGCACCTGAAATTCGGGAATGTAAACAGCAAATTATTCAAGAAGATCCTCTTTCCCGGCGTGCTGGGAGCCATTACAGGTGCCTATGCCCTGTCGTCCCTCGAAAAATACATTTATATCATCAAGCCATTAGTGGCAATTTATACGCTGATCCTGGGAATCCTTATTATCCAGAAAGCGTTAAAGAAACGAGTTGAAAAAAGGCCGATCAAGAAGATCGGCTGGCTGGCGATGGCAGGCGGAACACTGGATTCCATCGGTGGCGGCGGCTGGGGGCCGATTGTAACTTCGACGCTCATTGCGCGCGGAAGGCATCCCAAGTACACCATCGGGTCGGTGAACCTCGCAGAGTTTTTCGTGTCGCTGGCAAGCTCGGTTACCTTCATCAGCATTATCGGATTTTCACACTGGCAAGTGGTGCTTGGCCTTATCCTTGGTGGTATGGTTTCCGCGCCGATCGCCGCCACACTATCCCGCCGCTTGCCGATCAAGACCATGATGATCATGGTAGGGACGATTGTCATCATCGTGAGCGTGAGGATTATATATATGGTTTTAAGCAGTTTATAACATACCGGTGCATTCCGGAAAGTAGTCATTATCCATTAAAAGGCTGACAGCCGATAACCGCCAGCCG
>CAMLNK010000039.1 GCA_946481035.1 uncultured Dyadobacter sp.
CCTGGTCGTTCACGATCGCGACGGCCTCGGGCGTGCGTTTGAGCTCGTTGAGGCACTCGGCGTAGCATAAGAGCACATCGGCATAACGTATGTAATTGATGTTTTTGCCCGAATACCAGAAACTCATAGTGCCCTGTGTACGAGGGTCTTCGAACTTTTTCACGTGCGGATCGAGCTCGTCGCCGCCGAAGCCTGAAAGCAGCTTGGGCGCCTCGCCCTTGTAGGTGAAATCGTAGCGGATAGATGCCGCTTTACGGGTATCGCCCGCCTCCCAAACACCGCCATTGGTCGCGTCTTTGTAAGCATAGGCGGTAGGTACCATCAGGTCATAGCCGCCAAAAGCGCAGTTGCCGTCAACGGAAGCCAATGCGCGGGAGCCCATCTGCCATTGCGTCTGGTTGTTGTCGGGGTAGGTATTGTTGAATTGGAATTCGTAAAGCGATTCGCTGGAATTGGGTTTCGACGGATCGAAGAGGTCGGCGAACTTGGGTACCAGGCTGTATTTGCCCGATTTAATCACACCATTGAACATATCCGCCGCCTTCTGATAATCACGTGCATTGGATTCCTGCGGGGCGTAGAGATACACCTTTCCGAGCAAGGCCATGGCCGCATATTTGGTCACGCGGCGTTTGTCGGTTTGCGTTTCAGGTAGGTGATCCACAGCGAATTGCAGGTTTTTGATCAGGTATTCATACACCTGCGGCAGCGGCTTGCGGCTCGTCCCGAATTCGTTGAGCTTGCCCGCATCGATGATCGGGATTTCGCCCCAGTACTGCGTCAGTTCGAACGTAACAGCCGACCAGATGAACGAAGCCTCGCCGAGGAGAACGTTTCTCCGGCCCTCGTCCTGGGTATTGGTCTGCAATGCGAGAATGGCCTTTGCTGCTGCGGAAACGATAGGCCAGCGCAGGTCCCATTGCTGGGTCAGTGCATTGTTGCGGGGCGCGAGGAAGCCGTCGTAACGGTCCAGACCGGCCTGATCGGCCTCCGAACGTACCTGGAATGCGCCTTGCTGCGATTCGTCGCCGCCAAGCTGGAACATAAACCCGCCGCGGTCCTTGCGTGCATTGCGCCAGTTGGTATAAAGCCCGGTGATAAGCGGGTCGATGTTTTCGAGTTTGGAAAACACCTGCTCCTGCGTGAGCGCAGTTTGTGGTTGCTGGTCGAGAAAGTCGGTACACGACACCGTGGAGGCCAGGATCAGTACCGGAAGTATGCCTAATGCAGCTCTTCTTTTCATTTCAAATATCTTTTTTAATGCTAGAAAGTGATGTTCAAACCGGCGGTGAGCATTTTCGAATTCGGGTAACTGTCGCCGGTTTCGGGATCGTAGCCCCGGTCTTTGGTGAACCTGAGCATATTGGTGCCGGTCAGGTAAAGGCGGGTATTTTCCAGCCTGAGGATACTCGCCACGCTTCTGGGCAGGGTGTAGGAAATGGTCAATGTCGAAAGGCGCAGGAACGAGGCATTTTGCAGACCTAAATCGGTATCACCGTAGCTGTAACGCGGTATGCCGTACAATGCGCGGGGCACGTTGGTGTTGGTATTTTCAGGCGTCCAGCGGTTTTTCAGGTCTTCATGCGCGGCGCTCACGCCCGAGGACGACATCAGCCCCTCATACAACCCGCTCAAACGTTTCAGACCTGCCGAATAGTTGAAAAACATATTCAAGCCAAAACCTTTGTAAGTAACGTCGGTGCCGATCCCGCCGTAGAATTTCGGGTTCAGTTTGCCTACCACATAACGGTCGTCGTCGTTGATCACGCCATTGCCGTCCTTATCCACCGGCAGAATATCGCCCGGGTGCACGGTGCGGCCGGCGAAGTCCATATCCTTGATTTTTGCCATGTCGGCCTGCTGTGCGATCTTGTCGAACTTATAACTATATACGCTGTTCAAAGACTCGCCCAGAAACAGGTTGCCGGTGCGCTGGATCTCCACGCCGGTGTAGCCGCCCTTGTTGTAAATGGCCCTGGTGTCGCCGTACAATGCAGTCACTTTGTTCTGGTCGTGCGAAACCGTCAGGTTTACATTCCATTGGAAATCCTGCTTGCGGACCAATGCGCCGCTCACCGCGAACTCAATCCCTTTGTTGTTCAACGCACCTACATTGGAAACGGTGTTGGTGAAGCCGGTAGTCGTAGATAATGTCTTCACCATCAGCAAATCATCATTATTGATATTGAAATAATCGGCGGTAATGGTCAGCCGGTTATCAAACAGCCCTAAATCCACGCCGAGGTTCAGCTGCTTCTGGCGCTCCCAATGCAAATTCGGATTGCCCAGGCGGCCGTCGGACACGTAGGTAACCGAGTTGTTGGTATAATTCGGACGGTAAAGGCTCGCAAATGCGTAGTTCGGGATGTTCTGATTACCCGCAATGCCGTAACCCACGCGCCATTTCAGGCGGCTTACGGGGTGCAGGCTGCTCATGAAACTCTCCTTCGACATGTCGTAAGCCAATGCAATGGACGGAAATGCGCCCCATTTGTTGTTGGCCCCGAAGCGCGACGAACCGTCATAGCGCAGGGTAGCGGTCACGAAGTACTTGTCGTTATAGCTGTAATCCGCGCGGCCAAGGAAGGATAGCAGGGTAGTGGTGATAAAATCCGAAGAAAGGCTGGCTTTGTCCTTTGAATAGGCCCCGCCGAGGAATTTGTACCCGAAATCGTCATTGGGAAAACCGAATGCGTCCACCTGGTTGTAGTTATACTGGTTCTTCTGCAACGACGTACCCGCAAGCAGCGAGAGGTAATGCGCCCCGAAGGCCTTGTTGTAGGAAATGGTGTTGTCCCACTGCAAATTATTGTAAACATCCTTGCGTTGCGACGCTTTCCCGTGGTTGCTGTTGCGGCGGTCCTGGCCGGTGGTCATGGGCGTGTACCAGAAGGTTTGCTGGTTGGTAATGTCAAAAGAAACCGTCGAGCGGATATTCAGGTCTTTAATAGGGGAAATGTTGATATAATTCGCTGACATCAAACGGTTTGATGAATTATCCCCCGTGATCGAAAGGCTGCGGAGCGGGTTGTACGCATCCTGGTTTTCAATATCACCATACTTTAAGTAATACCCTGTGGTATCCACCGGCAGCAATGGGTTAGCCACCGCCGCAACGGAGAATACGCTGCCATCGACATAGTCATCCTTGCTATTGGTGAATGATGTGTTGGTACCCACTTTCAGCCACGGCTTGATGGCCTGTTCAAGGTTCGCGCGGCCGCCGAGGCGTTTGTAACCCGAGCTTTTTACAATGCCTTTCTGGTCGGTGAAGTTGAAACTGAGAAAGTAGCTGCCCTTGTCGGTACCGCCGGAAAAGTTGAGGGTGTGGTTTTGCTGAAAGCCTTTGCGCGTTACGGCGTCCAGCCAGTCGTAGGACTTGCCCTGGCGGTAGGCGTCGAGCTCGTACTGGGCAAATGCGAGCGACTTAGGCCCCATCAGCGAGTCGGTAATGTATTGCTGGCGGTTGCCCTGCGGGTTTTTCTCGATAAATGCATTCGCGTACGCATCCACACGCAGGTCGAAAAGGTCTTTGCCTTTCATTAAATCCACTTTCTTGCTGAAACTCTGCACGCCGAACCACGCATTGTAGCTTACCTTACCACCACCGTTCCGGCCTTTTTTGGTTGTCACCACCACTACGCCATTCGCACCGCGCGAGCCGTAAATGGCTGTCGAAGCCGCATCTTTGAGCACGTCGATGGAAGCGATATCGTCCGGGTTAAGGGTATTGAAGCCGCCGTCGATAATCACGCCGTCGACGACGAAAATCGGGTTGGTGCCGAACTGGATCGAGTTGTTTCCGCGAATTTTAATGCTTGCATCCGAGCCTGGTTGCGAGTTGGAAACCACGTATGCGCCGGCCACCTTGCCTTGCAGCGCCTGGTTGATATTATTCGTGGGCGTTTGCGAAATTTTGGCTGCATTAATGGACGCTACTGAGCCGGTAAGGCTCTCGCGGCGCACCACCGCACCTACCACCACGATCTCTTCAAGGCCTTTTGCCTCTTCTTCCAGACTCACTTCGAGGAATGTCTGGTTGCCGACCGGGATTTCGACATCCCGGTAGCCGAACGAATGGACGATTACCACCGCATTCGGGCCGGGTACGGCGAGCGTAAACTCCCCGGCATCGTTGGTGATTGTGGCTTGGGTCAGGTTGGATTTTAATGCTACCGAAGCTCCGAATACGGGGGCCTTGGTGGCTTTGTCGGTCACACGCCCTTTGACCGTCACACCCTGCGCGAAGGCAGTGGCCGTGAGCAGGCAAAGCAGCAGCGCCTGTAAAAATGATTTTTTCATTGGGATACTAATGCATTAAAGTTTTGATAGGAAAGCAGAAAATTGAGTGTAATGCGAAAAGCCGTGCAGGCTTAAACTGCACGGCCGAAAGTGAGATCAGGTAGTGAATTCCGGTTACTTAGGCAAGGGTTCCTCATGTGTAGATTTTTGTTTTATTCCGTTAATTATTGTGATTAAACCTTGTGCAAGGTCGGAATAAAATGAGGCCCCTTAAATGGTCAATTTTATGAACAAGATGGATTATTTTATTGACATTCCGGGAGTAACGGGCAGCCTCACGGGCGCACCATCGCCACGGCCCCGCCGCCCTTCGCAAGCGGTAATTTCAGGCGCGTTTTCCGGGTAACCTGCATGGTTTTGACGGCGTAATGAGAAGCCTCGGTTCCGGCATCGGCGGCATCGGTATAAAGCGTCATTTGGTAAGTTCCGGAATCGGGCAGAAAAGAAAAGTCCAGCTCCACGGTGCGGGCGTCCCAGTTGGTCATCGCGCCGACGTACCAGGTATCGGCCTTCCTTTTCGCCATCAATGCATACTCCCCGATTTTGCCGTCCAGGACCCTGGTATCCTCAAATGCGGTGGGCACAGCGGAGAGGAACTGCATAATATCGGGGTATTTGACGTACTCCATCGGCGAATCGCAGAGCATGGCAAGCGGCTGGTTGAAGATCACGAACATCGCCAGCTCATGGCAGCGGGTACCTTGCGTGGACGGCAGGCCGGGGTCTACCGGCTTGAAAGTTTCCTTCGTTGCATTGCGCATGGAGCCGGGCGTGTAGTCGAGCGGGCCCGCGAGCATGCGGATGAACGAGGTGAGCAAATGCTGGTCGGGGTTGGCGGTAAGGTCCCACTTGGAGCATTCCGCCCCGCGCACGGCTTCGTAATTTACGATGTTGGGGTATTTTCTTTCGAGGCCGGTCGGTTTGGAGCAGCCATGGAAGTCGATCATCAGATGGCGGTCGGCGGCGGCTTTGGCTATTTTTTCAAACCATTGAATGGCCAGCTGATCGTCGCGGTCGAAGAAATCGACTTTAATGCCTGCTGCACCGGTAGCACGTATAAAATCCAGGTTGCCTTCAAGGTCGTTCAGCAAAGTGGTCGCGACGCACCATAGGAACAAATCCACGTTTTTTGCTTTCGCATAGCGCACCAGTTCAAATACGTCGGTTTCCGGCTTCACCTGTTTCAGGTCGTACACACTCGACCAGCCGGCGTCGATCATCAGGTATTCCAGCTTGTTGTCGGCGGCGAAATCGATGTATTCTTTATACAATGCCGTGCTTCTGTTTTTCATGCCCGACGGTGTCTCCGAGCCGGGCAGCATGGCGTCGTGCCACCATTCCCAGGCCGCTTTGCCGGGTTTGATCCACGACATATCCTGAATAGCAGTGGGTGTAGCAAGTTTGTAAATCAATTGGTTAGCTAATAAATCCTTCTCCTGCGCAGTCGCGATCACCACGCGCCACGGGTACGCGCGCCTGCCCGACGTTTCGGCCAGGTAATCCTCCCTGTCCTTCACCACGGACACGAAATTCCCCCAGCTTCCGAGCTCGGTTTTGGCCGGGTAAGGAGCCCAGTTACCGCGGATCGTTCCGCCGCTTTTTTGCAGGTACATACCCGGATAGTCGAGCAGGTCCGACTCCGCTATTACCACTTTCACGCCGCCCGGCTGACCGAACAATGCAGGTGAGATAGCTTTCTTGCCCTCGGCAATCGCGGATACATTTTTGTACTTCACATAAGGCACTTCCCACGAAGTATACACATCGGACTCCGGGAGAACCACTTCCGGATCGCCCGCCAGCCGGAAGGAAGCCCGTTCGGAAATCACTTTCACCGGCCCGTCGAAATCGGTAGAAAAACGATAGGCGATACCCTCATCGTAGGCGCGGAAAGTAATGCTGTATGGCTGCTCAAAATTGATTTTCAGCTCATTGTAGTCGTCTTGAAGCTTTGTGAACTGGCCGTATGGCGGGGTGATCGTGCTGTGTACGCTATTCTTGTGCGTTTGCTTCACTGCCGCATTCCGGCCTGCCTGCACGGTGCCGAAATCCATGGAAATAGCCGAAGGCATTAGCACTGGCTGGCCATTCAAGGACACGGCGTAAGTAACGCTATCCTGCACGGTAATGTCGATTTTGAGCTTTTTGAGGGGTGATTGCAGGGTGAATTTTTGCAAAGCGGTCTGGGACCAGGCCTGTGCCGCGATGAGCAGCAGGGCGGGGAGCATGATTCTGGTTCGCATGGGATTGGGGTTCAGGTATCAGGTAAAATGGTATTGAATGGTATGATCGTATACCTCGTCCGGCCGCAATGCGGTACTGGGGAACGCCGGTTGGTTAGGGCTGTCGGGGAAGTACTGGCATTCGAGACAGAGGCCTTCGAAGGGGTGGTGCTTTTCGCCGGCGAGGTAGTCGCCCGTGTAGAGGAGCAGGCCCGGGTAGGTGGTGCGTACAATGAGGGTGCGGCCGGTTTCAGGGTCGGTCAGCTTGCAGGCCCTGGTCAGTTCGGAGCCCGGTTGTGATGAAGCTGTTTGTTTAAATTCATTGGGTTGTTTTTCAATAATATAGCAAGTGTTTAAGCCTTCGCGCGTACCGTTCACTTCCCTTATTTTCTCACTTACAGGATGCCCGTTAAAAGCCAGCGGCTCCGCAGGGCTGATTACGCCGGTCGGGATGTGGTCGGCGCGCGTTTCCAGGATATTTTTGGCAAAAATGTGCAGCTCGTGGCAGTCGATAAGGCTTCTCTCGCCGCTCAGATTGAAATAGGCGTGGTTGGTAAAGTTGGCGATGGTAGGCTGGTCGGCGGTGGCCCGGTAGTGGATGGTCAGCAGGTTATCCTCTGTCCATTCATAACGTACGGCGAGTTGCAGCGTGCCGGGAAAGCCGCCTTCGCCGTCGGGGCTCGTGTAATGGAAGGTAATACTGTTCTCACGGATCTCGTAAGCGAATGTCTGGCAATGGAAACCCGCGGGGCCGCCGTGGTTGCTGTTGGGGCCGTCATTGGCTTCGAGCGGATAATGCTTTCCGTCGAGTTCGAATGTCGCATGGGCAATGCGGTTGGCGAAACGGCCGATGGTCGCGCCCATATAATTGGGATCGGTGAGATAACCTTGCAGGCAATCGTAACCCAAAACCACATTGGCGAGCTTGCCGTGGCGGTCGGGTACGTGGGCGGACACGAGGGTAGCCCCGTAATTCGAAACTTCAACAAAAGCGCCGCCGGCATTGGTGAGCCGGAACAGGCGCACCGGTCCGTTCGCAGTCTCGCCCCAGGGCGTACAGGTAATCAGGTTCATGTATCGGGCAGAAAAGACAATGGAACAAGCCATTTTCAAAGGCCAAAACTACCGGAAAGGACGGCGGCGGTAAATGGACAATAGGTGCAAATTAATGGACTAAATCGCGGGCTTTCTTGTTGAATAATCCATCTTTTTAAAGCTATTATCCATTTTCGACAGCATGGCGGCCCTCTAATTTTACCACCCGATCATTCAACTCAAATCCGTATTTATGAGCAAGATACTTTACAACAAAGGCAGAAGCCGTATGGCCTGGCTCGTGTGCACGTTGCTGGCTTTTGCGCCACATGCTTTTGCACAATCTTTTGAAGCCGAATCGGGCACGCGCTCGGGCGGTGCCGATTTGCAGGGGTGTGCTTCCTGTTCGGCCGGGCAAATGGTAGGCGGCCTGGGCGTTGGTGCGGTGGAAATCCCGGTTTCGGTGGCCGCGGCGGGCATTTACAACATTACCGTTACCTATTGCACCGGCGATCAGCGGACGATCAACGTCACGCCCAACGGCGGAAGCCCCGTGGCTGTTACCTGCCCGGCATCGGGTGGCTGGGCCACTCCGGCGGCGATCAAAGCGATGGTCCCGCTGAATGCGGGCAATAATGTGATCCGCCTCGATAACCCGTCGAGCTACGGGCCGAATATCGACAAGATCGGGCTCGCGCCGATTAACACGCCCAATGTGCAATCCATTGCATTCGGGAATAACAGTCACGTGGACTACGACCTCGCTAATGGTGTTTACGATGTTTATTTCAACAACCAGAAAATCATCGGCGGCGCATTCTCGATGGCCTACTCCGACCAGATTTACAAAAGTACCGACGGCTACACCAGCCGCACTTACAGTTCGGAGCCGGTCAGCGATGCATTCGGCAGCGGTACCAAACACGTGATCACGCTCACCGGCGCAGGCCAGCTCGAAATGCAGCAGCTTTTTTATACTTACCCGACGCGGAATTATGTGTTTACAGAAACCGTGCTGTACGGTAATGGCTCCAACTGCTATCGCATGTCGCCGCTGACCTCCAATTTTATTGATATACAATCCAATACCGACAAACGCCAGCTGCTCGTGCCTTTCGACAACGATGCGTGGGTGCGCTACGAGGCCAAAGAGAGCCGTTACTCCACCTTCACGGGCTCGGAAGTGGGGGCGGTTTACGATAATGCCAGCCGGAAAGGCCTTACCGTCGGCTCGGTGGAGCACTCCGTTTGGAAAACGGGCGTGAACCAGGTGGGCGAGGGGCGCTCCGGAAGCACTTTTATGTCGGTGATCGCCGGCTGGACGCAGGAAAATCTCACACGCGACAAGCGCGGACACGGGTGGGTGAACGTGGGTGGTACCAGCTGCCGTTCGCCGCGCATTCTCATCAGCTACGACAGCGACTGGCGCGACGGCCTGGACGAGTACGGCAAGCTGAATGCATTGGCCGAACCGAGCTACATAGGGACCTGGGCCGGTGGCACGCCGATGGGTTGGAACAGCTGGGGAGCCATTCAAACCAATATTAATCTGACCAACAGCAAAGCCGTGATCGACTATTTTTCGACCGGCCTGCCCAACTTCCGCAATGCGGATAACACGCTTTATATCGACCTCGATTCCTATTGGGATAATATGACGCCCGGCTCCTGGACCGGCGATTTCAGCCAGCTCACCGAGTTTGCTAATTATTGTAAGTCCAAAGGTTTCAAAGCCGGCATTTATTGGGCGCCGTTTGTCGATTGGGGTAAATGGAGCCGCACCATGGAAGGAACGACCCATAACTATGCCGATGCATGGACGAAAGTGAACGGCGGTCCCATCGAACTCGACGGAGCTTACGCCCTCGATCCTACGCACCCGGGTACGAAAGAGCGCATTGCCTACCTGATAGGCCGTTTCAAGGAATGCGGTTTTGAAATGATCAAGGTTGATTTCCTCGCCCATGCTTCACTCGAAGCGGATAGTTTTTACCAGTCGGGCATTCACACCGGGATGGAGGCTTACAAAGTGGGTATGGAGTACCTGATCGACCAGATTGATGGCAGTATGCTGGTTTATGCCGCCATTTCGCCTAACCTCGCCACCGGGCGCTATGCACACATGCGCAGGATCGCGTGTGACGCGTACGGGGACACGTGGGAGTCGGCCTATACTTTGAACAGTACCAACTACGGCTGGTGGCAGGGGCATATTTACCAGTATATCGATGGCGATAATGTGGTTTTCGGCAACTATACCGAGGGCAAGAACAAGCTGCGCCTGGCATCGTCGATCATTACCGGCACGCTTATGACCGGTGATGATTATTCGTCCGACGGCCCCTGGAAAGCCCGGGCGCAGTCGTTATTGCAAAATACGGCATTGATGGACCTGGCGAAGGACGGCAAAGCTTTCCGGCCTGTGGAGGGTAATACCGGTTGGGACCCTAATAATTTGTTTGTCAAAACGATTGGCTCGCATACCTACCTGGCCGTCGGTAACTACGGCGATTCGCCGCGCACTTTCACGATCGACCTTGCACGTGCCGGGCTGAGCGCTTCGGTGAATTATGGCGTGAAGGAGCTTTTCAGCGGGGTGGATGTGAATGCGAAAACGCAGGCCGTTCAGGTGCAGGGCACGCTCACCGTAACGATTCCTGCTGCGGACGCGGCTATTTACGAACTGACCGACACTGCATTGCCCGTTACTTTGGTGTATTTCAATGCGGAGAAGGCACCGGGCGGCGCATTGCTGAGCTGGCAAACCGCTGCTGAAACCGGCCATAAGGAATTTGTGATCGAACGCGGTACAAACGGCAGGAATTTTAAAATGATCGGTTCGATCGAAGGCAATGGCGACTCGAAGGAGGTCAGGAATTACCAGTTCCCTGATTTCGCGCCGGCCGCCGATTCGATCAACTATTACCGCCTCCGGCAGGTCGATCTGGACGGTACAACGACCTACTCGCGGATCGTAGCCGTGAATTTCATCCGGGATGGTTCCCGTTTGAAGCCGTTTCCCAATCCGGCCAGCGCAGAAGTGAAAATAGACGTCAAAGGGTTGGTTGGCGCATTGGACGTGTCGGTGACCAACAACCATGGAACGGTGGTATTATCCCGTACCTTCCAGACTTACGGCGAAAAGTTGTCGGTGAACGGTTTTGAAGAGCTTCCCGCAGGCACGTACATTCTCACGGTGAGGGACGTGCGTGGGGTTTCCCGGAGTGCGAAAGTAGTTCACTATTAAAATCGGGTATATTACTTCGCGCTACTGGCAAAATTAAGCCTGGCGATCATTTCTTTGATTTTCAGAACGTCGGGGTGGGCAGCCACTCCGGCGTTCTGGAGTTCTTCAAAATCTTCCAGGGCGGTCAGACACGCCTTATCGTTGACGAGGTATTCCTGGTACGTCCGTAATGCTTCCTCGTATTTATCCTGCCAAAGCAAAGCGTGCGCGAGGTTGAGTTTGATGAAGTTTCGCGAGGGACTTGTTTCCAGTCCCAGCCTGCACATTTTTTCAGCCTGGTCGTATTCACCCAGAAACAATTTATAAAACCCGAGGTTGCCATAGCATTGCGCGAGGCGGAAGCGGATGGTGGCATCGTTGGGGAGCGAGTCGTTGAACACCAGCAGCGTATCCCTCAGCCTGAGTTGGGAAAGTGAGAGCGATCTGTAATCCCGTTTCGCGCTATCGCCCTGGCTTTCCCTCGCTTTCCAGGCTTGCAGCGCCGCCATATTGGCTTTATTTTGAAACAGCATGATTTTAATGCCGTTTTCAAATGGTACTTCGCGGCGATAGCTTTCCAGTAAGGTGGTCAAGGTTTGGTATAGCTTTATTTTTTCGTCAGTACTGAGTTTTGTCCCCGCTTTTAAATCGGCCAGGATCTTTTGCGGCTCCTCATAGTAATCTTTATACAAAATGGTGCGGTTGGGAAGCCATTTCCTGATCTGCTCGATATGCTCCCTGCTGATTTTGTTGTTTCCCAGCAAATTCAAATATTGAAGGTTCTTAAACTGTGCGATCCGGGCGGGTATGCTGTCGAGTTGGTTGTTGGAAAGGTCCAGTTTGACCAGGCTGCTCTTTTCAAGCGAATCGCTGGGGAAGAGTTCTTCCGATAACCCCAGTTTATTGTTGGACAAGTCCAGCGTCCGCAAATGCGGTATCATGAATATCCCCCTCGGGATGGCGGTAATGTTGGTATTTGCCAGTCCGAACGTGGTCAGTTC
>CAMLNK010000040.1 GCA_946481035.1 uncultured Dyadobacter sp.
CCTGGTCGTTTTTCACGTCGCTGTCATTGAAATTGTCCAGCATCGGCAAACCGGCAGCGGTGGTTTTAAATGCATTCACGAGGTTTTGTGAAGGCTGATAAAATCCGCAGCAGCCCCACGGGTCAATGTAAGGGTGTGCCAAACCTACGCCCGCATCCGCCGCGTCACCCGACGCACTGGAAACCGCGTACTGGATTTCGAAGATCGACTCCGCATTGTTACGGGTCGCGATCAGGAAGTTATCCTCAAACTTCGGAGCCAGTGTAAATTTGCCGGAAGCGACGATCTGTTCCAGAATAGGCTTTGCTTTTTGCAGGACAGCCACATTAGCCGCACCTGTTGAGATATTCCAGCCCTGATACATATAGGCCTTAGCCAGAAAAGCGAGCGCAGCCCATTTGGTAGGCCGCCCTACCTGTGATTGTGCCTCCGGAAGCCCTTCCGACGCCGCTTTAAAATCGGCTTCGATCATCGGCCACACATCCTTGTCATTAGGGATCTTGGTACTTTCGAGATCGTCCAGTTTGTAAATCGTCTCGTCGATATAAGGGATCGTTTTCCACATTTTCTTGGCTTCGAAGTGGAATAATCCGCGCAAGAAGCGTGCTTCGGCGATGATCTGCTTTCTGCGTGTGTCGCTTACCTCCGGCACTTCCGCCAGCGTGTTGATCACGTCGTTGGTACGGGCAATGCCTTTATACAATCCGCGCCATTTGTTTTTAATGTGGTTGTTGGTAGGCTGAAAGTCCCATTTCTCGATAAACGATTCTTCGGGCTGGTCACCGGCGTCGGTACCTTTATAGGAATCGTCGGAAGCAATCCCGCCGAAAACCCAGCTCTGAATGTCGTTGTTCCAAGGGTCCTGGCCGTCGAGGCCCTGGCCGTCGATCATCGCATAGGCCCCCACGAGCAAGCCTTCCACACCCGAAGGAGTTTTGAGGGCCGTAGGGCTATATTGTCCTTGCGGGTCACGGCTGAGGAATGAGTCTTTACAAGCCGAGACAATCCCGATTGCCAGACCCACCGATAGCATGTATTTTATAAGTCTTGGATTCATATATATCGAATTTTTAAGATCAGAAGAAAAACCGGTTATCAGAATGACACGTTAAGACCGAGCAGGAACGTCCGCGACACAGGCATATAACCGCCGTCGAAACCAAGCGTACGGTCCTCGCCGGTCTGAATCTCGGGGTTCAGACCGGTGTACTTGCTGACGGTAAACATGTTCTGTCCCTGCACATAGATCTGCGCATTGCTGAAACCGATTTTAGCAGCAAGCGGCTTGGGCAAAGTGTAAGTGAGCTGCACGTTTTTCAGACGGAAGTAGGTGCCTTTTTCAACGAAATAGCTGGACGGGCGGCTACTGATCTGATCATCCGCATCCATAATGGGCACAGTACCTTCCTTGTGATCCGGCTGCCATGCGTCGTACAATGCACGTTTGGCACGGTTACCCTGGAACGTGTTGAAGTCGGTAAAGTAGCGCAGGTAACTGAAAATTTCATTACCCACCACCCCATTACCGAAAACGGTCAGGTCAAAGGCTTTGTAACCAATATTGACGTTCACGCCATAAACAAAATCGGGGTGCGGGTTACCAATAACGGTCCGGTCGTCATCCGTGATTTTACCGTCGTTATTAATGTCCGCAATTTTGAATTTACCTGCCTTATTATACGATCCGTAAGGCGCCCAGGCTTTGGCTTCTTCGTCGGACTGGAAGATTCCCAACACTTTATATCCGTAATACGACGAAATAGGCAGCCCCGCTTGTGTGAGCGTCACCGCAGGCACGCGCGACCCGGCACCGAAGTATTTGGTATTCTCGCTCTCATCGAGTTTATCAACCGTGTTGCGGTACATCGAGTAGTTGAAAGACGCTCCGTAGCGAAGCTCGCCTTTCATTGCGGTATTGCGGTAAGAAAGTCCGAGGTCGATACCCTTGTTCGTCATCTGACCTACGTTGAAAGAAGGTGCATTCGCGTCACCGGCCGTAAACGTGATAGGCGTCGAGAAGAGCATATCGGTGGTTTTGCGGTTCCAGAAATCGAGTTCCAGGGTAAATGCGTCGTTCAGGAAAGTTGCGTCAAGACCAATGTTGTTGGAAGTCGTAGTTTCCCATTTCGCATTCGGGTTACCGAACGAAGATGCGTCATAACCGATGGTAGGCTGGCTTCCCGAGCCGTCGATAGGATACCCGGCATGGAAAATATCCGCACGGTAAGTAGTGAAGGCATTATAGTCCCCGATTTTCTGGTTACCTGTTTTACCCCAGCCATACCGGAGTTTCATGTCGTTGATAAAGCTCACCGACTTCATGAAACTTTCGTCCGACAACCTCCATCCCAAGCTGAATGCAGGAAATACCGCATTTCTGGAAGCCTGCTGGAAACGGGAAGAAGCATCGTTACGCAAGATAAACTGGAACAGATACTTGTCGGCAAAAGCGTAGTTAACCTTTCCAAATTGCGAATAGAGGCTGTAATCCCGGTTCACGCCGCCGTAGTTGGTCGCTTTCGTCGCGTCACCCAGGTTCAGGTAGTTGATAATGGAGGGTATTTCAAATGCATAACCCGAACGGGAAGCACCGAACTCCTCGGCAAACTCACGGATAGCTTCCACCCCGATATATGCATCCACTTTGTGATTGGTACCAAAGTTGTGGGAATAGCTCAATGTATTCGTCCAAACCCATTGATATGAGTAGTAATCGGTGGCAGTCGAACCGTTGTTGAAACTACCTTCCACATACTCAGGGTTGGCGCGGCCGATGTAGCGCCCACGCTGGCTTACACCGTCGATACCCAAACTCGTTTTGACCGTCAGGTTGGGAATGATATCGAACTCACCGTAAACGTTACCGAATGCACGCAAGCGGTAAGTGCGGTTATCCTTTTCGCGATACAGCGTCGCGTAAGGGTTCGAGTTGTTACCGAGGTTCAAACCGCGGGAACCTGCAAAATTGCCTTTGATATCATAAATAGGAAGCAACGGATGGTGCTTGTAGCTACCCGATACCGCATTTTGTTCCTGGTTGTTACCAAAGCCTCCTTTTCTGTTGTCGAACGAAACCGCAAGGTTCTCCCCTACACGGAACCGCTTATTAGCAGTCGAAAACTCGGTGTTCGCGCGGACGGTGTAGCGGTCGTAGCCGATGAATTTCACGACACCGTCCTGGCTGAAATAACCGACAGACAATGCGTAACGGCTGTTTTCAGTACCGCCGGTCGCCGATAGCTGGTAATTTTGAATGGGTGCTGATGCTGTTAGTTCTTTCCACCAGTTGGTGTCTGCTGCTTTGGTAATGGCATAAATGTTACCAGGCACGAGCGAATATTTCGCCGGGTCCACATCCGGGGTACCCTCCTTGCCTTTGCTCGGAAATACATAATCCGGCACCGTAACTTCGCCGTTCGGGCCGAATGTGTACTGCCCGTGCGAAGGCGTTTTGCCCGCATACTTGTCTGCCAGATAGAGGTATTGCCCCAACTCTTTCGCATTCAACGCTTCCACATCTTTGTAAGCCTTCTGCGTTCCGTAATAGGCATTGAAGGAAATTACAGGCTTACCGATCTTGCCGCGTTTGGTAGTGATGATCACCACCCCGTTGGCCGCGCGCGAACCGTAAATGGATGCCGAAGAGGCGTCTTTCAGGATCTGAATCGTCTCGATGTCGTTCGGGTTGAGGTTACCCTGGTTCTCCGTCGGCACGCCGTCGATAATGAACAGCGGGTCGTTGTTACCAATCGTACCGAACCCCCGTATACGCACGGTTGCGTTACCGCCCGGCGTCGCGTCGTTCACGATGTTGAGCCCCGATGCACGGCCTTGTAATTGCTGTGCAAATGTGGTCGCCGGAACAGACTGCAGGTCCTTCGCATTGACGGTCGTTACCGAGCCGGTAATATCCCGCCGCGACTGTGAACCGTAACCGGTCACAATCACTTCTTCCAGTGCGCTGACATCACTCGTCATGGACACGTCGATGACCGTCCGATTGCCAATTGCCACGTCCTTCGCCGAATAGCCGATAAATGAAAAGACGAGAACCTGAGCGCTTGAAGGCACTTTAATGGAATATTTGCCGTCCGCGTCAGTGGTGACCCCAATGGTTGTCGAACCTTTTAGTGTGACAGAAGCCCCCGGCAAGCTCGAACCGGACTGCTCATCCATGACCTTTCCGGTAATGGTGATGTCCTGTGAAAAAGCTGTTAGGGAGATGAGGAAAAGGAGCACGCAAAAAACCAGCCTGCTTCCCAGGTGAAGGTAGTTGTGTTTCATCGTATTTAGTCAGGTTAATATAATTATGCTGCCCAAAAATATTCATTTGCAATCATTAAATAATCTAATATTTGCAAAATATATTCAATCAAATACAGAATTGGACTATTCCACTCCAATAGGCAAACACCAATTGACCTTTTCCAAGAAAATAGAAATAATTTCAATACATTTTAATCCAATTTTAATCTTTGATTTAATAAGTGTCAACCTCACAAATAACACAAAATCAGCATTTTATAGTAAATACTCAGTTACAAACTGCGGAATTTTAAGATCGCTTTAATAAGTAAAATATCTATATCACGCTATCAGAGATATTTGGGATCAATCTCAAATAATTTTATATAATTAACTTAAATATTCACATTTATAACTTTACCAAAATTAATCTCAAATTGGAAAATTTATATTTTCAATAATAAAGCCGCTGTGTGATCCACAGCGGCTTTATGTCAATCCGGAACAGGATGCGTACAGGCTCCTAACAGTCTATTTCACATCCCTCTTGTTTCCTTTTGAATCGGTAACCGTCACTGCCGATACATATTCCGGCAGGAACAGCGCATGGCTCGATTGCGACAGGAATGACGAACCGTACCCCGGCTCTTCACGCCTCGATTTTCCATTCCTGAAATGCAGCAGCACCGATGTTTCGCCTATGCCGAGGCTCACTTTCCGGGTGGGTTTGGCGGCTCGGTGAAAACGCAGCAGCTCGCGGTTCTGGGATGTTACTGACAGCCATTTATCCCCGGGTGTAGCAACCCGTACCAGGCCCTTCATATTGCCGTTGGCCATATAACCGCTTTCTGAAATGCTCAGCGGATGGAAACCGCCTTTCCCGTCGCCTTTGAGGACAAGCCCATACATAGCATCGTAGCGCCCTACCGATACCTCCGAACCATAATCATTTCCGGAAAGCATCAGATCGAGGTTACCGTCCTGGTCGAAATCATCGGCCATCATACCGAAAAGCGGCGCAAACTGAGCCTGTACCGGCAGTTCACGCAATGCAAACTTGCCGCCGCCCAGGTTTTCGATATAGCTGCTTTTCATCCAGGTAGCCGACAAATGCAACGCGTCTTTCAGCTCTTCCGGTTTCAGAATATCCGGCAGCCCCGATTCCGCAAACTTGCCGTATTCCTGGAAGCGCTGGCGCACCTGAATCACCTGCTTACCCATATCGTCGCGGGTATTATAGGGGAATTCTTTGTAGGTATCGTCCTGGGCCTTGTAAAACACCGTCGGTATAGCATCGAAGTAGCCGTCGTTGTTAAAATCCTTCGCGTACACACTCACGGGACGGCTTTCCGAAGCCCGGGCAAGGGTATTCGTTCCGAGGTTTCCGCCGATGTAGTCCATATCCCCGTCGTTGTCAAAATCGCCGGCGGCCAGCGTTCCCCACCATCCTTTCTTACCTTCCAACCCGGTGGTAATCTTCTTGAATTTGCCTTTCTCGTTTTTCAGGAAGGTCAATGGCATCCATTCCCCTGCCAGCAGCAGGTCGGTCCAGCCATCGTTGTCATAATCGGTCCAAAGCGCATCGCATACGAGGCCAATACCCGCCAGTTCGGGTGCTACGGCGGCCGTAACGTTAGAAAACCGCACTGTTCCGCCATTGGTATCGTTCCGCAATAGGTAGCTCGAAACAGGTTTGGGGTATTTCCCGGATTCCACCCTTCCGCCAATGAACAAATCCAGATCGCCGTCACGGTCGAAATCAACGGCTTTTACGCAGGAGCCATTCACCAGGAATGCAGGTAATGCGGCAGCATCACGAGTAAAATGCCCCTTTCCGTCATTGAGGTACAATGCATTTTTCAAAGCATCCGAACCTTCCTGGATTTCATAGCTGCCGCTGACAATATACAAATCGAGGTCCTCGTCGCGATCGGCATCGAAAAGCAACACACCCATATCCTCCGATGTTTTTTCAAAGCCTTCCGGGCCTGGAAGCAAATCTGAAACGGTAAACTTGCCATCGGGCCGTTGCAGCAAAAACCGGCCCTTGTGCAGGCACGCGCCGCCCACGAACACATCTTCCAGCCCGTCACCGTTCACATCCCCTGCTGCAAGCGCCGGCCCGAATTGCGACATTTTGTGCGGTAACAACTTCTGCACGTTAAAATCGATGATATCCGTTTCCTCGTGGCGATACGATACGCTCAAATCGGCCGTAATGTCTGTAAAAAGCGGCGTCACAGGCGCTCCTACTGGTGCTGGAAGCATCACGGCGTCCTTCTCCTTCACCACCAGCACCTGGTTAGCCTTAATATTTTTCAGCACCTGACTTTTTCCGCCCGGCCAGGTAACTTTTACTTCCTTCAAAGCTTTCTCCTTCCCTAATCCAAAATGCAAAACCGGCTCAATGGTCGACAGGTAACCGCGATAAGGCGAGTTTTCCGCCACCTGCTTTTTCCCGTCCGCAAAAGTGATTTCGGCAATAGCACCGATCCCCGCCCCATTGTAACGCTCTCCATTAAACGCAATGCGCAGGTAATTACTCTCCTCCGGTTTCAGTTGGATGCTATTGTTGCGATAAACCATTGCCGAGTCGTTGATATTATTGACGACATAGTCCAAGTCCCCGTCGTTATCCAGATCGGCGTAGGCAGCCCCGTTCGAAAATCCAGGCGTTTCGATTCCCCAGTCGGTGGTCACGTCGTCGAAGCCAAGGTTACCTTTATTTTTGAATGCAAAATTCCTGACCCTGACACTCGGAATATAGTCGAGCATCATCATCGGGGCCATAATGCTCGAAACTTCGTTGCGATAGGCAATGAAATCGAGGTCGGTAATGTCCCTTGGAAAGCCGTTTGTAATGATAATGTCACGAAGGCCGTCATTGTCGAAGTCCGTGACCATCGGCGTCCAGCTCCAATCCGTCTCGGCAATGCCGCTTAGCAATCCAACTTCACTGAATACCGGCGACTTACCGTCCCTTGTAGCACTTCCCATATTGAGCTGCAAAGTGTTTCTGGCCACCTGATACTGATAACCGAACAAATCGTTGTTCTGGTAAGTCACATAACTGTTCGCCGGGGTCATCATTTTCTTGCGGCGGTTGGTAGCCGGCATCATATCTACGGCCACCACATCCACAAGGCCATCGTTGTTGAGATCGGCCACGTCGTTACCCATCGCCGAATGCGAGGTGTGTTTGAAATAAGTTGCGGCCTGGTCCGTGAACGTCCCATTGCCGTTATTGATATAAAGAAGGTCATTGGTGAGGTAATCGTTCGTGATATACACGTCTTTCCAGCCATCCTGGTTTACGTCCGTCACATTGATACCCAGGCTGTAACCTTCGATCAGGATACCCGCCTCTTTGGATACATTTGTAAAAACCGGGTGATTCGACTTCTCATCCCAGTCGTTGCGATACAGCCGATCAGTGCGGCGCGACGAGCCGTCGACGATCTTTTTGTGGTATTTGTTGGGGAAATTATTGTCATCCATTTCGTTGACGATCAGGAACAAGTCCAGGTCGCCGTCATTGTCATAGTCGAAAAATGCTGCATTCGTCGTATGCGTCGTATCGGCAATGCCGTATTCCTTAGCCATTTCCTTGAAAACCGGCACCTTATCCTTACCCTTACCCATACCCTGGTTTACGTAAAGCAGGTTCTCGCGCTGCTGCGGCACCTCACGCACGGACGCGCACACGTAGATGTCCAGTAGTTTGTCATTATTGATATCCACCAAAGCCACGCCCGTCGACCACTTGTTCTCCGGCGCGACACCCGCCTTTTCGGTCACATCCTCGAACTTGAAGTCTCCTTTGTTCAAATACAGTTTGTTCGGGACGGTATTGCCTGTGAAATACACATCGGGCAGGCTGTCGTTATTAAAATCCCCCAGCGCTACGCCTCCTCCATTGTAGACGTATTCAAAAGCCAGGATATTCATCGTATCGTTTTCGGCGATACGGTTCGAAAACTGGATGCCCGTTTCACCGGCCGGCAGTTCGGTAAAAGTTTTGAGTTCCTTTTTGCAGGACACAAGCAGGACGGAGCCCACCAATACAGGAAGTAAGCGCTTAACGAACATTGGCCAGGAGCAATAAATTGAAAGAATCAGGATACTTCGAAATTAAGAAAAGGAGATGGTAAACACATACCATCTCCCTATAAATTAGTCAGGTTTGAAATGCTTAGAAACCAGGGTTTTGTTTTAGAACGTCGGCACCCTGAAGGTCGATCTGGCCCTGTGGTATCGGCAATAATTCGTATTTGGCTGCGAATTTGGCATTACCCAATGCGCCGGTCAGCTTTTTCGACTCATAAGTGAGGTACGCATTGAGTTCTTTGTCAGCAACTCCCCAACGCACCAGGTCGTAGAACCGGTGGCCTTCCAGGTTCAATTCCAGCTTTCTTTCAAACCGCACGGCTGCACGCGCTGCATCCTTGTCAGTCCAGGCAGTTTTATAAGTACCGATCACGTATTTCGCAGCGGGAGCACCACTTTTCATCACAAACCCATCGGGATTTGCGGCGCGGGTGCGAACCATATTTACATATTCCCGTGCTTTTTCGAGCGTGCCGGCTTCCACCTCCG
The DNA here is from genome assembly GCA_946481035.1 of uncultured Dyadobacter sp. The sequence goes on from CAMLNK010000040.1 coordinate 8,842, forward strand.
CTTCCGCGGCCATCAGGAGCACGTCGGCGAAGCGGATCACAGTGTAGTTGATAGCGGTATAGCCGGGTGTCCAGGAGCTGTTATCCTGCAACGAGCCTACGTCAGTTTTGTAATAAGCATACTTTTTAGGGCTATACGGACCGCCATTCGCCTGGTTACGGATCCAGTCGGCGCCTGGGTGGTCTATCCAGTCGAGGAATGGGATACCGCGACGGCCTACCGAGTGGTCGAGCCGTGGATCGAGGTTGCCGGCATCAGGGGTAAATTTGTCTTTGGAGAGCAAACCCATATCCGACACGACTGCATTCTTATCTGAATTGTAAGAGCCATCGAGCAGCGGCAAACCATTGGCATCGGTGCGGTGAGAGTTCACCATTTCAAAACTTGGCTGGAAGAAACCGCAGCAGTTACCAGGGCCGTTTGCACCGGTATTGTAAGGCCAGTTGAGGTCAAATTCAGGGTTCGCGTTGTTTACGCTACCTGTATTGGCCGCTGCCTGTACCGCGAAAACGGATTCTGTGTTGTTGTCATTTGAAGCCCGGAAGACGTCGGCATACTTCGGTACAAGTGCATACTTTTTACCATTGGTAGTCTGCCCGCCGGCGATGATCTGGTCGAAAAGCGTCTTTGCCTCAGGGTATTTTTTCTGATACAAATAAGCTTTGGCGAGGTAAGATGCCGCTGCCCATTTGTTGGCACGTCCGACCGCATCCTGTGTTGCCGGCAAATTATCGAATGCAAATTTGAAATCCGCCTCGATTTTCGGCCAAAGGTCCGCATCGTTCTTCACTTTTTCGATGCCGGTACCGTAATCAACCGACTCATCCACATAAGGCGTATTACCAAATGTCTTTTTCAGCTCGAAATAATAATGTCCGCGCAAAAAACGGGCCTCCGCGGTAATACGCGTTTTGGTCGCATCGGTCACATCGGCATCAGCCTTGGCTACGAGGCGCAACACGGCGTTAGCGCGTGAAATCCCTTCGTAATTACCCTGCCATTTCTCAGCGATAACCCCCTGTGTACTAAGGTACTCATAGCGCTGGATCGGGTTAATGTCGCTGTAATCGCCGGGGTCGGTACCTTTGTTGGCGTCGCCTCCGCGGATGCTTCCCCAAACCCAGTTACTCGGACTCGCCATCCGGCCGCCCGCGCCTTTGCCGTTAATCTGCCCATACACTGCGATCAGTGCGCCTTCAAGCCCTTTTGAAGAGGTAAGAAGCACTTCACTTACCGCGCCGGTTGCCGGCTTTTCCAGAAAACTTTCTTTGCAGGAGAAGAACACCGTCATTACGCCGGCGACAATCACCATACTATTTGTTAATATCTTTTTCATCGATTCAGAATATTAATGATTCATTCAATGTAGAAACAGCCTGTTTAGATTAGAAACCGAGGTTTAAACCGAAAACCCAGCTTCTTGTTACAGGATAGTTACCCACATCGATCCCAAATTGCGTGTCCGCATTACCACCTACACCCGGGTCAAGTCCCTGGTATTTGGAGATTGTGAAAATGTTGTTGGCTGAGGCATAGAGTCTCAGTTTCTGCATTTTCAGTTTGGCCAGCAGCGTTTTAGGCAGGTTATAGCCCAGTGAAATATTCTGCATTCTCACATAGTTACCGTTTTCTACATAGAAAGAGTTGGCTTGTGTATTGGTACTGAAGTGGGAAGCGCTTTCAAAAATAGGAATGGTAGCACCTGTGTTCGATGGTGACCAGGAGTCTTTCACCCTTTCGCTGATGGCCGCACCGGCGAACGATGGATAGAAGTCGGTAAACCATTTCGAAGCGTTGAAGATCTTGTTTCCAACAGAGGTGTACATGTAAGTTTCGACCTCAAAGTTCAGATAAGTTAGTTTCAGGTTCAAACCGCCTGTGAATTTCGGAACCGGGCTGCCCAGGTACTTACGGTCGTCGGCGTTAATGATGTTATCCCCGTTAATATCCTCGTAGCGGAAACGGCCAATGCCTTTTCCGTCCTGTGCAGGCGCGCGGTCAACTTCTTCCTGAGTCTGGAACAGGCCGGTTACATTATAACCGTAGAATGCCGAAAGCGAGTAGCCAAGCTGGTTACGGATCGGTTGCAGGCCGCGATAGCCGGGATTGATACCCGCCAGGTATTTATCGCCGCCAAGGTCGCCGATCTCGTTTTTGAGGACGCTACCCGTTACATTCAGCTCGTAGCCCAGCTTGCCGCCGGCCTTGCCTTTGGTAATGATCTGGAAATCGATACCCTTGTTGGTAATGGTTCCCGCGTTCACGTACGGAGGCGTCGCACCCGAGCCCACAACGGCCGGTACCCCTTTCTGGAACAACAGGTCTTTGGAATCTTTCTGCCACAAATCGAGAATCACATCCAGTTTGCCATTGAGGAATGTCGCGTCGAAACCGATATTTTTAGTCACGCTGGTTTCCCATTTCGCATCGGCATTGCCGAGTTTGCTGCGGTAGTAACCTTCGGCAGCGCTGGTATTGGAGCCGGTAATGTCATATGCGGATGTTCCGATACCTGCCGAATAGAGGCTGTATTGGTTATCGGGACGTACTGCGTTGGAGTTACCCATTGTACCGTAACCCCCGCGGATTTTCAGGTCGCTCAGGAAAGTAACGCCCTTCATAAAGTTTTCGGAAGTGACGCGCCATGCCACCGATACTGCCGGGAACACCCCGTAACGGTTAGCGGCACCGAAACGCGACGAACCATCGCGACGTAAAACCCCTGACACAATGTAACGGTCATTAAATATGTAGTTCACGCGACCGAAGAGCGAGTAGAACGTCACACCATTGTCGAGCTGGCTGTTGGTAACTTTCGATGATACGTTCGACATGTTCACATAATTGATGTCTGTCG
>CAMLNK010000041.1 GCA_946481035.1 uncultured Dyadobacter sp.
AAATTACAGGGCGATATACTGTCTTTAAGTGGGCCAAGCCTTTTAAATTCCTGCCTTCGCTAGTCTTCAAATACTGAATTAACTCCTGTGATGTTGCCATGAATTGTGGTTATTAAAATGCAGTTCCGAATAAGATTCTTTTACCGAATATAACTACTCAAAAATTCCTTTAAGGTGCAAAGGCCGGGTGGAGATTCCGATCATTTCCAGATCGCCGCGGGAATCGCCATATGCATAAATATCCTCGTAATCCGACAGCGTCAAATGGGCGTTAACCCTGTTTACCTTTTCCGGGCCATAGCAGTTCCGGCCATTGAAACACCCGGTAATGATCCCGTCTTTTACTTCAATGCAGGTAGCCAACAGCTCCACGCCTTCCTGCTCACACCAGTATTTCAGGATCAGGTCAAAACCGGCGGAAACGACCACCACGCGATCACCCTCCTGCTGGTGCTGCCTTATCTGGCTCAGGGCTTTGGGCTTGATGAATGAATTGATCTGCGGAAGAAAACCCCGCGCCCAGGCGTCGAACTGATCGATTTTAACGCCTTTGTAAAAGGATGCAAACAACCGCTGCTTCGCGGCCTCGTTTGAAATTACGCCCAGCTTATATGCCGCCAGTTGCGGAAACACGCGCAGCACGCTGAATATGCCCCGCGGTATCGAGTGTGTGTAGCGTAAGAAGTACAGGAATGAATCTTTTGAACTGATCGTCCCGTCGAAATCAAACAATGCTAACTTTTTTCTCATTAAGATAAGAATTTTCAATCCCTAATAACGTCACCGGAATGATTGCAAGCGCAAACGGCACCAAAAAATACCGCGATTCCAATACGGGAAAAGACCAATAGTGGATGCCGAACCAAATGGGAACAATGGCCAGCCAGACCGTGCGCAGCAGCAGCGGGGATTGTTTCAGAAAAAACAGGCTCAAAAACGGTAATATCAGCATAATCGCAAACTGCCCGCTGATAATGGAGTAGTTCGAAAAGTTCTCCACCACCCGGAACCAGCCGGATTCGAGCATATACGGCTCGTAACCGTAATACCACCGCAATCCCACAAACCCCACGACGCCGATCAGCCCGATGCACGCCGACCAGGCAAAGTTCGGAAGCCTGATCTTATACCCGTCGCGCACGAAGTTGACCACCGCAAACAGCGCAGGAATGAGCAGTGAAGTTTCCCTGTTGAGGATACCTATTACCATGACGGGGATCAGCCAGGCCGGCGAATAATTCCGGATAATCACGAAAGCCGCAATGACGAACAGCAACAAATCGATATAAGTATCGAACCCGAAGGCCGTATCCCGGAACGCATTGTTCATACCATTGTCCAGAAATACAACGGCCAGCAACACCATCCAGAAATTGGATATAAATATTTTAAAGTATCGGAATGCGAAATACAGTATCCCGAGGTTGATGACGAACCGCAACATCATGAATACAATAAAATAGCGGTGATATTCTTTGATCACCTCCCAATCGGATTTTCCTGTGTTATATTTTTTGAAGAAATACTGCGGAAATGCAACTTCATATCCATTTTCGCTGAACCGGCGGAGATTGGCCGTAATGGCAAAGCGTTCGTTGCTGATCGGGCTCAGGTATTGGATCAGACCGTCGACCGGAATCAGTTTATCTACGGTATTGGTGTAAAGCTGATAAGTTCCTTCGGCCAACCACACGGAAAAAACGCGGTATTTCCACGGGTTCGGAAACCAGAAATCACCCTCGAGGGCTGCCTTGTGTGCAGCAAGCTGGTGAAGTCCCAGGCCGGTATCAATTGTACGCACGACAGGCATACCGGCCATCAAAACGATCATAATTCCCCAAAGGAGCCTTTTAATAATTCTTTTCAAAATTCAGCTGTCAACAATTACTTATAAACGTCGTTTGAATTCATTCGTAAATGATCAAACGGTCGAAATATAAGCGATTTGCGCAAAACGATTTACCTAACGGCTTTTAATTTTACCGACTGGTCAATGAAAAAGCCCCCTATTTCTCCCTCGCATATCTGGTACTGACTGAGCAAAATTCCGCTGTGATTTCATCGGGCGATGCCTGGTCGATCTTAAAGCGCTGCGGGCACGGCACGCCCACAAGCCCGGTACAATCCATCCTGGTGGGAATCGGGATCAGCGGCTTCACTTCAATCAGTTTAGTGTTCAATAAGTAAGAATCGGGCGTTCCACAGGATTGTTTTCCGTCCTCGTCGAGGATTACGCCATCAAAGCGGATAATGATGACGCGTGACCGCTCCTTGGGTATGACGTGCTTAATGATTGTGTCGCCCCGCATTTCGGTGTATTCTGTACTGCGCCAGGCACCTACAATGCCTGCGATCTCCTTCGGCGGTTCGGCGGGTTCATCTTCCTTACAATTCGTAATGGCAAAGGCAAGCAAAATCAAAAGAATCCCCCTGTTCATAATTAGTTTGGTTTTTTCAAAAGACTGACAAAAATGCGAAATAGTTTGAACCGTTATGTGATTTCCGGTAACAAAAAAGCCCATTCAGCGATCTGAACAGGCTTGTGAATCGATTTTAATGATTATCAGGCAAATAACTGCCAGTCGTAAGTGAGGTGGTACTCGCCGCCGTGGCCTTTGAAACGCAGGATCTGCTCGGGGCTATCGGTCCGGCCGTTCCAGCGGGTCGAAAGGGACGGGATCGAAATCGACACGCTCAAAGGCGTGAAAACGTCATCGTTCCAGATGTCGATGATCAGCGCGCAAACGCGGTCGATGACGTAGCCGATCACACGTGCCAGCACCGCGCCCATTACCGCGCCAAAAACGAGTCCGGCGTCTTCGATCGCCTTTTTCACTTTTGTTTTCACGAGCTCGAACAGCTTGTTGATAAACTCCGGAAAACCGCCCATATCCGCTTCCGACAGTACGAGCGTCACAATATAGTTTTTAGGGAAAGTGTTACCCTCCATCAGATTAAAGAACGTGAACTGGCGGGGCGGGTTATAGGTAGTCACCTCGCCGTCGTCGAAGCTGCTGTTGACCCGGAACTTGGATATTTTACCGGTATCGCCCGTTTCGTCCACACTTGTTCCGCCCAGGTCGATCTCGTCATCGCCAACGCGCTCCTGCAACCAGTTACCCGTTTCGTCCACGCATTTCACCCGGTGGATACGCAATGCGAGCTTGCTGGTAGCGGGTGTCGCCGGGGTGGCCACCGCCTCCACGGCGAACACGGTATTGATATTCGCGATTTCGGCCGGAGTGAATTTCAGCGCCGGGGGAAATGTAATGGCTTTAACCTGCTTGTCGATAGACGTGGCAGTATCGAGCCTGATGCCTGCGAGATCACCGAAACGTCTGCTTCTGAGACTGCTGGCCGCGGCAATGCTGGCCGATGCTTTGGCCGATGCTTTTTGCTTCGCTGCGGCCGGTAGTGTTTCAAAACGCGATTTGAGCACGTTTTCGAACGAATCGGTATCCGCTGAAATGGGATATTTGGCATTTTGGGTAAAATTAGCTGCCACTTTTTCGGCAGCCAGCTCCACTTCCCGGATGATACGGGTCGCGATTTTGAGGAGTTTGGGATCGTTCAACTCCATTACCTGTGACATTTTGATTTCAGACATGGCCTTTAAGGTTAATTGTGAAACTGAATGGTTGAAATGCCGTTGCCGACGATTCAAAGTTCCGCATTAACCGCCCGGACCGTCCCCGCCAAATGTGGTGGTATTCTCCGGACGTGCCCCATCAAAGGTACCGCAGCATCCGCGCATGCCGAAACCCGACGGCATAGAGCAGCTGCGCGATGATATTCAACGCATTGCCCGTGAGGTAGAGCTGCACGTAGAGTTTGAAATCGGTGTCGTAAATCTTTTCTCCGGCCATAAAAAACAACAATGCGAGCAAATGGGCGACCATTAACCCGCAGCAAAACCAGAAATAAGGGATTTTGTAAATAGAAACCGGATAATCGCGACGGACCAGGTAGCCGAGCAGTAGCAACGGGAGCACGGAAGCGAAAAAGCCGTCGAGCGTGGGCGTAAGCACGCCGGTTGCATTGTAGCCGGTGATCCAGATGTAGTCGATCACGGCGAAAACGGCGAACAATGCGGCCGCCCGCTTCACCCACGCATTGAATGCCGGTGCCGCGATAGCCTGACTGAAAAACATGCCCAGCAAAATGAAATCGTTCAGGTACGAGAGAATGCCCAGGAAGTTGGTGTCCCCTATCTCCCATTTGGTGAGGTAAGGCATCCAGAAATCCGTCTGGTGGTTTACCGACCAGATGAACGCCTGTTCGACCAGGTTGGCCAGGATCGCGACGACGAGGTAGTAAAAAAATAGCCGGGCAGGCCTGTTGAGATGTCGGTAATGCACCAGCGCCACAATTACCGGGAGGAACATCACGGCCACCGTAACCTGCCCGAACTGAATGAAAAGTTTGTTGTAAAATTCCTCTTCCGGACTCATATCGGGTATGGTTTAGGATGAAGAAGGTACTTTGACTCCTTTTGTAGCGGAACCGTTGAAAATGACCCCTTTGAAATAATCGATATATAAAAAGATGTTCCCTCCCGCCTTGCAGAGCGTGTAAAAATAGGCGGTGGTGATGGGCGCTCTTCTCAATAAATTCAGCCGGCAAACGAACGTGATCGAATCGTAGTTTGCGGCTACGCTGTCGGTAATAGCAATCGCGCGGAGATCTGTCACTTCCAGGTTTCCCGACAATGGAAACGGTTTTTTTGTAACGATGAGCCTCCTTCGGGTGTAGCTGTGGGTAAATGTCACCGAGCCGGGGTCCGCTGCGTTTTTGACCACCACTTCCAGGCAGTTAAACCCTGCATTCAAAGCATTTTCAATCTTTTCTTTCGGAATACGGACAATTTTCGGCGTAATGCCATTCCAGTAGGCCAGCACTTCCCGGTCTTTGTTCATCATTTCAAGAATGTGCGCTTCAAATCGGTCTGTTTGCTGATCACCCACAGCGGCCGCTCCTGTGGGTGCTGTTACTGTCGGTCCGGCAATATGTTTCTTGCTCATGTTCGGGGATATTTTCGGTTTATACTAACTTCCCATTGATCGCCTTCGCCACCGCTTCCGGTGCGGAGTTTACGTGGAGCTTTTCGTAAATATTCCTCACATGCCAATGTACCGTGTGGTAGCTCAGAAAGCATGCTTCGGCAATCATTTTGTAGCTCATTCCCTTCACCATGCAACCTAGTACTTCACGCTCACGGTCGGTGAGCTCCACGTAGGTAGGTTGCGCTTTCACAAACTGGTGCTGGAACATCGCAAACACCTTCGCCGCAATCGCCGGCGACATGTGCGCGCCGCCGCCTGCCACCTCGCGCACGGCTTGGAGGGTCAGTTCCGGGTTGGGGTTTTTGAGGACATATCCCGACGCGCCTCCGCAAATGGCCGCAAACACGCGGTAATCGTCGTCAAAGACGGTCTGAATGAGCACTTTGACCTCCGGACTGGCAGCTTTGATAAGCTTCATGGCATCGATACCCGAGATACCGGGCATCTGAATATCCATCAGTACGACATCCGGTTTGAGCCGCCGCACTTTGGCCACTGCCTCATTGGCGTCTTCATAAGAGCCTACCAGGTTCACGTCCTCCGAGTCGTTCAGGAACAACCCGAGGTTTTGTCTGAAACTTTTGTTATCCTCAAATAAAACAATCCGTATCATCGCGTGCAATGCAGTTATCTGAGTTGTAAAAATCCCGGTTCTCCGGCCGGATCGTACCCCGCAATTCTGGCGGTTTTTTCGCTCAGAGTTCGGGCACGACCATCGAAATACGGGTTCCCTTGCCCGGCGCCGAGTCAATGGCGAAATCGATGAAGCTGCCTGCTGCGCGGTTACGCAGGTTTCGCAGGCCATTGCCTTCCACCGGCTTCCCGGGATCGAAACCGCCGCCGTCGTCCTCAATGGCAATGCAAATACCCTCCGCCGTCTCGCTGATCCGGACCGACACGTGCCGCGCCGCCGAATGCCGGGCGATGTTGTTCATCGTTTCTTTGAACATCAGGTACACATTCCGCCGCTGTTCCACACTGATTTTCAAACCCTTCACATTCCGTACCGCATTCTCAAACTCCACCCGGATTTCACGAACGGCCAGCATTTGAAAAGCCATCGAACGCATTTTCTCGAACAGTTTCTCCGGCGCGTCGTTGTCGGGATTGATCGTCCACACCGTATCGCGGATAATCTGAATCGAATCTTCCGAGTCCGCCTGGATATTGGTGAGCAGGTCGTTCACCTCCGTGGCCTGGCCGAGCTTACGCTGCACCATATTCGTAGCCATGGCAATGCTGCTCAGCGTAGCACCTACCTCGTCGTGCAGGTCGGCGGCAATGCGGTTACGCATCGCCTGTACTTTCAGGTTTTGTTTGAAATGATATAAAAAGAAAAAATACATCAGCACACCGAGCAGCAGCAGCACATAGGCTATAACCGCCGGAGCGAACCACCATTCCTCGGTGAGCTCGCGTTCGATGGAGAATGTGAGGGAGGCACGTCCGGCGGGTCGGTTAGCGGCGAGTGTATCGCCGGGCAATGCATTACCTGGCGTGCTTTCCACCAGGAGCCGGTAGTTCCCGCCTTTCAGATTGGTGTACCTTGCTACCGGATACCGGCTGGCGATCCAACCATTTTCGAAGCCCTCCAACCGGTACCGGTAATGCGTACTGTTTTCAGAAGAAAAAATAAATGTGAGATCATCGTCGGAAGCGCCCAGATGCAGTTGCTCCCCGGGCCTGAATGCGACGGATTCTCCCCGCACGAGCACACTGTCGATCCGCATCTGGGCAATGGCCTCAGCAGCCAGTACAAGAAGGCAAATGAACGGAAATATGTACCGCGACGGTCTGAGCATAAACATCTTACCTTTCAAGCTAGATTACTTAAATGTAAGTGCTTAACTTTTCAATACTCAACCATTTAATAAAATTACGGCAACTTTATACGCATGGAATAATAGGAATTTTCACGCATTAATTACTTCCGCTTTTGGCCGCCGGTAATATCTTCTCTATTTCCGAAGGAGGAATGATGAAAGCTTTTTTCTGCTTCTCAAATTCAACCGTCAGCTCCCCCACAATTTCCGGGTTCTGTTTGGCCAGGTCATACTTCTCGCCCGGGTCATTTTCGATATTGTATAGTAACGGTACCGTATGGGTTTCCGGCGCGACGGGCGAATAAGAGGCATGGGTAACGAAATGGGCCTTCCAGACGCCTTTGCGGATCGCAAATACATTTTCGTTAATATAATAGGGCAGCAAATCCCGCACCTGAGCTTTCTGCCCGGTAAGCACGCTCGTCTGATCGATTCCATCCAGCACCAATGCCTTATCCAATGTTGCCCCCGCGAGGTTGCCTGCCGTAGGAAAAATATCCATCGCGCTCACCAGCGCCTCACTCACCGAATTGGCTTTGATCTTTCCAGGCCACCAGGCGATGCCGGGAACGCGCATTCCTCCCTCGTACGTAGAGTTTTTACCTTCATAAAGCAGTCCGGCCGAACCTGCGTGGTCTTTCATGGGCAGCCATGGCCCATTATCGCTCGTAAAGACGACCAATGTATTTTTGTCCAGGTTCAGCTCTTTGAGCGTTTTCAGGATTTGCCCTACACTCCAATCCAGTTCCGCCACCACGTCGCCGTAGAGTCCCCGCTTGCTCTTACCTTCAAAGTCGGGGGACGCATATAGGGGCGTATGCGGGAAGTTACTGGCGTAGTACATAAAAAATGGTTTGTCCTTGCTTTTCCTGATGAAGTTCACCACCTCGTCGGTATAGCGGCGGGTCAGGAAATGCTGGTCAGGTTCTTCTTCAATAATGGTCTCATTTCGGTACAACGGCAGGCTTGGGGCATTCGCGCGCGGTCCGGGCGGGATGCCGTACGCACCATCTTTATGGGTCGTGAATACTTTGCCCATATCGTTGGAGTAAGGGACGCCGAACCAATAGTCAAACCCCTGTCGGGTGGGCAGAAACTCCTGCAAATGCCCCAAATGCCATTTCCCTACCAAACCTGTGGCGTAACCCTTCGTTTTGAGCATTTCCGCCATCGTGATTTCGGCCAGCGGAAGGCCGCTTGCCGAGTTTTGGCGAAATACATCCCCTTTCCCGTATACGCCCGTCCGCGCAGGCAGCCTGCCGGTAAGCAAGCCCGCACGCGCGGGGGTACAAACAGCCGCGCCGGAATAAAACTGGGTGAAACGCATGCCCTCGGTGGCCATCTGGTCCAGGTAAGGGGTACGGATCGTGGGATGACCGTAGCAACCCAAATCACCATAGCCCAAATCGTCGGCCAGAATGACTATAATATTGGGAGATTTGCTCTTCTGGGCTGTCGCCTGATTCGCTATCAGGAGCATTGCGGCAATCCAATTGAAAAGGATCAGACGACGGATAGTTAATTGATGCATCATTTTCAGAGATATTAACTTGTACAAGTTTAATTAATAGCCGGGATTCTGGTCGGCAGGTTCAATATCCGGGTTGTTATCGATTTCTTGTTTGGGGATAGGCATCAGAAAAATCGAGTTAGGAATATCAATACCCTTGGCAGCTTTAATTGCCTGCTTCGCCGTTCCGGTGCGGACGAGGTCCCACCATCTTTTGCCTTCTACAAAAAATTCATAAGCGCGTTCCTTTAATACCAGCTCCCGGAACGACGCCGCCGTCTGGCCCTCCAACGTGAAATCCACAGGCGATGGAGCAGTGGGCGTATAACCGTAAGCCCTGCGCCGCACCATGTTGAGCCGCTCCAATGCCTGCGCATCCGGCCCCTGACCGGCCTGGCTGGCCGCTTCGGCATAGATCAACAGCGCATCGGCGTAACGGTAGATAGGGAAATCGTTTCCATGTGCCTGGTCGGTGGGGGCACCGGAATCTTTGAACTTCCCGAACCGGATCGGCTGGTTAGCTCCGTTTGGGACAATGACGCCTTGTTTATTGGGGCCGGCTGTGTAGAGGTTATAACCTTTCCGCAAATCAGCCTCGGCCCAGTCGCGTAACAAAGGATAGGTCGGCAGCCCGAAAAACGTCCCGAAACCGTTGCTTGCCCAGAGGCTGTTATTCAAATGATAGAATTGCGGCAGCGCCGATCCCCCGGCGACCGAGCGCTGGAATTTGATAGAGAAAATCTCTTCCGTCGATGTTGTGACATCCGCACCAAAGATCTTCCCAAAATCAGCCGGCTCTTTCACATTTATCAAAGAATAAGCCTGCGACGCGATTACTTCCTGGGCCTTATCGCGGGCTTCCGCCCATTGCCCGCGCATGAGGTACACGTCCGCCAGCATCGTTTTCACCGCTCCCGAGGTGGGTTTTCCGGCCAGCGACTGGGTCAATGGCAAGCTTGCCTCGGCCACTTTCAAATCGGCGATAATGAGGGCGTATACATTTTCGAGCGGTTCGCGTTTACCGCCCTGAGATTCCAAACCTTGCGTAGGTTCAGTCCTGATTGGTACTGCACCAAAAAGCTTGGCCAGGTTGTAATAGGCAAATGCCCTGTAAAAATGGGCTTCTCCCAGCAGTCGTGCACGCTGGGTTTCGTCCATCGGAATGCCCGGTACGTATTTCAAGGCGAGGTTCGCCGCATCGATGGTCTTGTAAAAACCTGTCCAGAACTGGTCCGTAACGGAGATGATCGACGTAGAGATTTGATATTGCGCCATCGGGATGTAAAAGCCCTGCCCGGATGCATAATCTTCGAGGGCCGTCGTGTGCACCAGGTACCGGAACTTGTACATCGTCGCCGTGTGGAGCACTCCGGAGATGGCATTGATCGCCGAATTGGCGTCGGCGGCCGTTTTATAAAAGTTATTGCCGGCCAGCAGGCTTTGCGGATCTTCATTCAGTAAATCCTTGCAGGAAGAACTCAGCAGACTGGCCGCGAATAGGAAATAGATTGCTATTTTTTTCATGATCTGATGCTTGTTAGGGAGCGTTAGAAACCAATACGGGCACCCAATGTATACGTCCTGGCGGTGGGATAACCCGTCTGGTCGACGCCGGTCGAAATGGAATTGGCCCCTCCCAAAGTACTCACCTCCGGGTCATACCAGGAATACTTGGTAAAAGTGACCAGATTCTGCCCGCTTACGTAGAGTTGAGCGCTGCTCATCCATTTGATCTTCCAGTTTTTAGTAGGGATATTATAAGCGAGCTGGATACTTTTCAGTCGCAGGAAAGAAGCATCCTCGATATACCGGTCCGACTCTTTAAAGGAAGTACTGGCGCTGATCCTGGGGTATTTGGCATTGGGGTCGGGGTTGGCGGCGGTCCAGTGGTTATCAAAGACATCCTTAATCTGATTTTCCCCAAAATACATGCTGCTGGCCTGATTAGTCAGGTTAGCATTAAAAATATCACCCCCTTGCTTACCCAGCCAGAACATATTAAGGGTGAAATCCTTGTAAGATATATTTGAGCCGAAATTGTAGAGAAAATTGGGATTAGGATCACCGATGATGGTTTTGTCCGCCAGCGTCAAAGCCTGATCGCCGTTTAAGTCTTTGTATTTAATAGCTCCTTTTTCATTGAGGCCATCCTCGATATAGCCATAGAATACGCCGATAGGCTGCCCAACCCGGATCAAGTTTACCGCAACCGACAGCGGCTGCTGCAATGCCGTACCAAACACATCGCTTCCTCCGGCAAGCTTCAATACTTCGCTGCGATTTCGCGTGATATTCACATTTAAATCCCACTTAAAGGATTTGGAATTGACCAGCGTCGCATTCAACCCCAGCTCGATCCCGCTGTTGCGGATCTGACCGATGTTTTGAATTGTGCTCGTGTAACCGGTTGATTGTTGAAGCGGAACCGTTGCCAGCAGATCTTTGGTGTTTTTAACGTAATAGTCGAACGAGAGCGAGAACCGGTTGCGCAGGACAGCCACGTCCAGCCCTGCATTGAACTGACCTGTCGATTCCCATTTCAGGTTCGGGTTCGTCAATTGTGCCCCGGTAAGCTGGCCTACGTACAACTGATCGTTGTAAACGGTATTGACGGGACTTAGCGTCAACAGGGTCTGGTAAGGCGACAGTGCCGTATTTCCCGTCACACCATATGAAAGGCGGAGTTTCAGGTCCGAGATCCCGCTCAAATTACGGGCGAATGGTTCGTCGATCAATCGCCAGCCGAAAGCTGCGGAAGGGAAATAGCCCCATTTATTGTTTACACCAAACCGCGACGAACCGTCTGCCCGCATGCTGGCCGTGAGCAGGTACCGTCCTTTGAATGAATAGTTGGCCCGTGCGAGGTAGGAAAAGAGCGCCCATTTATAGGATGTACTGGTAGGAACACCCGGATTGCTGCCCACGCCAATGTTTTCCGAGCCCATTCCCTCGTAATTAAAGCCCGAAGAACTTGCGGCAAACTGCCGGCTTTTTTCCTGCTGATATGTTACGCCGCCGAGAAGGGTAAGCTCATGGTCTTTGGCCAATTTGGGAATATAGGTAGCGGTATTTTCATTCAGGAAGTTGAAACGGCTGGTATAGGTAATGTTGGCGGAACCGGTGGGGGTGGTTGTGATCACCGACGGA
>CAMLNK010000042.1 GCA_946481035.1 uncultured Dyadobacter sp.
GGGGCAACTTTCGTGGTAGCGCCTGCCGCAGGAACGCCTGCCGCAGGAACGCCTGCCGCAGGTTTACCGACAGGAGCGACTTGTGCGAATGCATCCCGGCAGCAAATCAGCCCCGGGATGAGGATGGACATGAGTAATTGGAATAGTGTTTTCATGGAAAAAATTTTCATGGCTAATGATTTTTTGAATGGGCATAGCAATCCCGATAAGAGATTTTTGGCTCTTTCAGACAATGATTAATATATCAATAAATTAAATATAAATACAATATTGATATACCAACACAGGCTAACCTAAATTTAGTATTACAAATGTATTGGAAGGTACTTTGTGATGCAAGGTACTAGGCCTGATTTTTCGTACAAAGTGATAAGCGGTTGAATAAGGCAGTTGACCGGCGACGGCTAATTTACTGTCCAGCAGATTGAGATTGGTTCAGGTATCTTTCGATGAGAAAATTCAGGATCAGGCTTATACCGCCGAAGAGAAACACCATAGCCAAATAGGCCACTCCTTTGCTGAAATCATACGTTTTATCCAGCCAGTTGCCTGTCAGGATGCCGAGCGCAATGCCCACGAAGAGCATCCCGAATTTGAGTGTTGGATAATACGATTGATTCTTATCCGTAAAAATAGATGCGTCGGCGCCCTTTTCGATCAGCGCTATACGTTCACGATGGCGCGTCATCAGGAACACGTAAACAATCCCGAAAATGCCCAGAAAAGCTGCAACAGAAACAAGTACGCCATTCATGACTAAAAGATGGTTAAATTTCGAATGTTACCCATTGGACAGTGTCGCGGCATTTCCGGTTACAGTTTTTTCTAAAAATTTTTTAGCCAAAAAATATTTCCCAACGATTGTAACCGGCCCGCCCGCAATGCAGTCTAATAAACAGGCGAGCCACCGAATGCATGAAAATCCACGACGACCGGGTCCATATCGAAAACGTAAAACAGGGCAACCTGGCTTCGTATACTTATCTCGTCGAGAAGTATAAAAACATGGCATTTACCATCGCGATGAAGATTCTCTCCAATGCGCAGGACGCCGAAGACGCGGCACAGGAGAGTTTTGTGAAGGCTTACATGCAAATCGGCAGCTTCGAAGGCAAATCCAAATTCTCGACCTGGCTTTACACGATCGTCTACCGGACTGCCGTTTCAAAATTGCAGCAGCCGCGGCTCGCATTGCAAAGCATCGACGACGAATTTGAAGAAAACTACCATTATCAGCACAGTCCGCCGCCACTGGAAGGCTTGCAGGCGCGCGAGCGTGAACAGTTTGTGAAGGAGGCAATCAACCGCCTGCCCAAAATGGAAGCGCTGGTCGTTACATTATATTACCTGAATGACAGCCCCATTGAAGAGATCGAGCAAATCACCGGTCTTTCAAACAGTAACGTCAAAGTTAAATTGTTCAGGGCAAGGAAGGTGCTGGGCAAAGAATTGCAATTTTTGTTATAATGCAGGAATTATGGAGCCGATGGACGACAAACAGGAAGCGCATTTCAAAAAACTGATCCGTGAAGCCGAAGCCGAAGCGCCTTCGGACGCCTTCACGCGGGCGGTCATGCAGCGCGTGCACGAGGAGGCGGCATTCCGTGCATTGGTACAGCAAAGTGCTGCTGAGGTAGCTCCAAAGGCATTCAGCAGTGAGGTTATCGCGCAAATCCGGGCGAGCCGGAAAGTCGCTGCGCCGAAACCGGTCATTTCACGCCGGACCTGGTACGGGATCGCGGCCGCCTGGGCAGTATTGGTAGTCGCCTGCTTTTTCCTCCCCGGCAATGAGCCTCAATCTGCATTTTTCAGCCAACTGAATGCACAGGTGATGTCGCACCAGGTTATCGGCCAAAAGTTTTCTACCATTCCCCAACCTGTCACGCTTACGATCATCGGGCTGTCGTGCCTGGTATTGCTCGACTATTTTCTCAGGAACCGGTGGTCATTGTTAAATAAAACGGCCAGATCCTGAGACCTGGCCGTGGGTTCATGGCTATCTTATCCGACGGTTATCCTCTGCGGTGGTAACGGTTTTCAAAACGCTGTTGATAGGCAAACAGGCGCTGGCGTTGCGCGGGTGTCAGTACCGACAGGATTTCTTTTTGCTTCTCTTCTTCCAGTCTTTTCATGCCCTGATAGGTATGGTATCTCTGGTTTTTACCGACCAGACGATCGTATTTGTTTTCGATCTTTTTGATCTGGTTTTCCTGCTTACGGCTCAGCTTCACGATCTCGTCCAGCTTATTGATCTTGAACTCCTCGTTCGCATTATCGGCGCGGGCGTCGATCACGACTGGAGCAGGTCTGTTATAACGCTGAGCGAAGGTATTTCCGGCAGTGAAAGTAACTATTGCAGCGATGGCGAAAATGATCTTTTTCATGGTTTCCAGTATTTAAATTGTTTGTTTATGTCTTTTAGAGGCACTTTTCACCCCCAAGTTTAACGCACTGGAAACACAATCTGCGGAATGTCACTACTGGTAGATGACGGGCTCGTTTTGATCGACGAAATGGCTACCGCAGGCTGGATAGAATTGCTAAAATTTTCTTTTGTTTTTAAATTTGGATAAGGTCAAACTATAAAAGAAATGTTAACTACAATTAAAGGGATTTATGAAGACGGTAAGGTGACGCTCATAGGAACGCCACCTGTACAGTCGCGCACGGAAGTTACAGTTACATTCCCGGAAAAAGTGACAAGCCCGCTAAAAAAACGTCAGGCGGGAGCACTAAAGGGGAGAATTCACATGTCAGATGATTTCAACGAACCACTTGACGATTTGAAAGAATATATGTAGATGAAAGTATTACTAGACACACACACTCTGATTTGGTTTCTTGAAGACAGCCCCAGACTCTCACAGAAGGCCAGATCTCTCATGGAAGATTTAGGCAATGACGTTTATGTACACGCCATCAGTTGGTTTGAAATGTCAATCAAGGCAAAAATCGGAAAACTTTCGCTAGCGGACCCTATCGATATAGCTTTTACACAACCTTCGAAAAACGGTATATTGACCATAGATATAACTGCACCACAGTTGAAAGCTTACCAAAGTCTTCCATTCATCCAACAGCACCGCGATCCATTCGACCGTTTAATAATTGCAACAGCGATTCAAGAACACCTTAGCATTGTATCAAACGACCCGAAATTTGCTCTGTATCCGGCAGCACAAGTCCTCTGGTAAAGAAAAACGACTTACTCACTCCTTAGCGACTTCACCGGATTCATCAGCGCTGCTTTAATGGCCTGAAAACTCACGGTAAGCAATGTAATAGCAACCGCCAGCAGCGCGGCAACGACGAACACGACCCAGCTCAGTTGAATGTGGTATTCGTATTTTTTAAGCCAGTCGTGCAGGAAATAGAGGGCTATCGGCGAGGCGATGACGCAGGAGATCACTACCAGATATACGAATTCCTTGGAAAGCATCGCCCACATCTGCGCGACGCTCGCGCCCAACGCTTTGCGAATACCAATTTCTTTGGTGCGCTGCTCGGCCGTATAGGCCGCCAGTCCGAATAGTCCGAGGCAGGAAATAAACACCGCCAGCACCGCAAACACCCGCGCCAGCTTCCCTATCCGCTCCTCTGCCCTGAACTTGGCATCATACTCCTCATCGGCAAACTTGAATTCGAACGGAGAATCCGGGTCATGCTTGCGAAAAACCGCCTCCACCCGCTTCAAAGCTTTATCCACCGGCATTCCTGGCGTGAGTTTGACATTGACCAGGTTGGCCCATTCATAATTGATCATAAAAATCGTGGGCACTGCCGGCTCGTACGGCGACTGCATCACCATATCCTTGATCACCCCCACCACCTGCCACGGCTTGCCGTTGTAGCGGATCGTTTTGCCGATGATATTTTTCAAGCCGGTCAGCTTCACGGCCGATTGGTTGAGAATAAATGCGGACGAGTCAGTGGAGAAATTTCTTGAAAAATCCCGTCCTTCGATGATTTTCCAGCCGATCGTTTTACCAAAATCGTGGGTACAGGCGATGGTACCGAATAATGGCACCGAACCCGGTTCCAGTCCCTCCCATTCAAATCCGATCTGATTGGAGTAAATACCCGTAGTAGGGCTCGACGATTCGCTCATTTCGTACACGCTTCCGGATTTGAGGAGGTCGTCCCGCAGCGGATTGTATTTACCCCATAAATTGGGAGAAATATTGATCTGCAAAAGACCCTGGCGGTCATAACCAACCGGTCGGTCTTTGGCATGCTGGATCTGCTGAAAAACGATGATTGTGCCGATAATGAGCGTAATCGAAACCGTAAATTGCAGTACGACCATCACCTTGCGTGGCACCGCCGAATATCTGCCCACCTTGAAAGTGCCCTTCAAAACCGATAGCGGGTTGAACGACGACAGGTAGAACGCAGGATAACTGCCCGCTACCAGCCCGGTGAACAATGCAAAGGCGATCAGCGTCAGCCAGAACTGCCAATAGAAGAAGGGGAATTTCACATGCTTGCCAGCGAGATCGTTGAATGCCGGCAGCGACACGAGCACGATCAGGATCGCAAGTACAAGCGCAAACATCACTACGAGAAACGATTCACTCAGAAACTGAAATACCAACTGGCTTTTGAGTGAACCGATCGACTTGCGGATACCTACTTCCTTGGCCCGCTTTTCCGACCGCGCCGTGCTCAGGTTCATAAAATTAATACAAGCCAAAAGCAGCACAAACGCTCCGATAATGCCGAAAAGCCACACAAACTGAATGCGCCCGCCGACATTCTGCCCGTCTTTAAAATCGGAATACAGGTGCCAACGGCTCATCGGATGCAGCATATATTGCGGCTTATCGGTTTTCGAGAATGCGTGAGGCATTTCCACATCGCGGATTTTGCGGGAAACGGTGGCAATCTCCGCGTGGTCGGCCACCTGTGCAAACCATTGGAAGGAGTGATTACCCCATTGCGTTTGTGCATTCTTCACCCAGCCCTCGGCTTGCAGGTAATCGTTCCAGGGGAGGATCAGGAAAAGCTCGTTGAAACTCGAATTGAAAGGAATATCCTCATAAACGCCCGTCACTTTCACATCCTTCTTGATATCGAGTTTGAGCGCCTTGTTCATAGGATCTGCATCGCCGAAAAGTGCTTTCGCGAGCGACTCGGAAATCACCACCGACCCCGGGCTTTTCAATGCATTGTAATCGCCCCGGATCATTTTCAGACCCAGCATTTCCGGAAGCGATGGCTGTGCCCACATGCCCGTTTTATTGATCTTCTTATCGCCGTTGGCAAGTAAATGGCCGAAATTCCAGGATGCCAGCGCGGTATGTTTGAAATCTGCCGAATACTTGGTGGCCATTTCCGTTACCGAGGGGATAGAAACCGCGGTACCCGTTCCGGTTTCGCCATTGAAGGTCTGGCTGATCCACGCCTGCACCACGCGGTCGTAGCTTTTATGGTATTTGTTATAGGACAATTCATCCCACACCCACAGCCCGATCAGCATCGTAACGGCGATCCCTACCGCCAGTCCGACGATATTGATCATCGAATAAACTTTGTTTTTAAGCAGGTTGCGGAGCGCGATTAACAAATAGTTCTTGATCATGACCGGGGCAGATAGGATGAGCGTTTAGAATACGTTTCGCGAAAGATGTAAAAACCAGCGGGCTGGTTGCATCCGTGATCACTGATTATTCGCTCCTCAATGCTTTCACCGGGTTCGTCATCGCAGCCTTGACACTCTGGAAACTGATCGTAACCAGCGCTATCAGTACCGCGGCGATACCCGCCACAGCAAAAAGCCACCAGCTGACGTTCACTTTGTAGCTGAAATCCTGCAACCATTCATTCATAAAATACCAGGCAATTGGCGACGCAATGACCAGCGCAATCACTACCAGTTTGATAAAATCGATTGAAAACAGTCCAAAAATGTTCATCGCCGACGCACCTACGGCCTTGCGGATACCCATTTCTTTCGTGCGTGATTCGGCCATGAATGCCACCACGCCGTACAACCCGAGGCAGCCGATGAAAATTGCAATGCCACTCAGTATCCTGAACAAGGAGAAAAGTTTGGCTTCTTTCTCGTAAAAACTTTCAAGCGTCTGGTCATAGAAAGTGTATTTGAACAAATAATCCGGATACGCCTCGGCCCAGGCCTTTTCGATGCGGCCGATTTGTTCGAGCCCGGCACTTTTATCGAGTTTCACACTCAATGTCCCATAATTCTCGCGCATGGTGGTCATCACGCATGGAATAATTTCCTGATGAAGCGTATAGGTATTGAAGTTTTTTACAACGCCTACTATCGGCAGCTTTAATTCGCTACCGCCGATCGTGAGCCGTTTTCCTATCATATCCTGGGGGTTTTTGAAACCCATTTTTTGAGCAAATGCTTCATTTACAATATACTCACGGATCGTATCCGACGGCAGGTACAGCCTTCCCGCAGCCATTTTCAAACCATAAGTATTGAAATAAGCCGTGTCGGCCGGGCGCATTACCACATCGAAATCAAGAAACTCCGTATCGTTTTCATATTTGAAGCCCGTCTGCCAATTGCTTCTCGACATCGGTGTAAATGCACTGTAAGCAATGGATTTAATGCCCGGTATCTGCGCAACCTTTTCCCGCAGGGTTTCCAGCTTTCCTGCTTCCTGGCCCGGAATAGCGATGGTCACGATTTCGTCCTTTTCAAAACCTAGGTCCAGCGAATTGAAATACTTCATCTGGCTGTAAGCGATCAATGTGCCGATCAGAATTACCTGTGAAATCGAAAATTGCAATACGATCAATCCCTTGCGAAGGTTGGACTGGCCACTTCCCACAGTGCGCATTTTCCCTTTCAATGCTAATATCGGCTGGTAACCCGAAACGACGAGCGCGGGGTAAAATCCGGCCAGGAAAGTGGTAACGACCGTCAGCACGACGCAGCAGAGCAAGATATACGGGTCCTGGAAAAACACCACATGCTGCGACTGGATGTTGAGGATACTGGCAATATAAGGCAACAACAGCTGCGCTGACACCAGCGCCAGTAGCACCGAAAGCACCGTAATAATCCCCGTTTCGGAGAAATACTGACGCAGCAGCTGGCCCCGTGTGCTTCCCAGCACCTTACGTACGCCCACCTCGCGCGAGCGGCGCAATGCCTGCGCGGTGGCGAGGTTCACAAAGTTCACACAGGCAGTGATGAGGATGAACACCCCTACCAGCGACATCGCCCAGATCATCCCCTTGCTGATCGAGCGATTGGCGTAGTTGCCCATTTTAGTAGCAAAATGGATGTCCTTGACCGGCTGCAAAACAAACCTCATTTTCTTGGCTTCCTTGGCCTCCCTGTATTTTTTATTGAAAGCCAAAAGTCGCTGTTCAAACTGCGCTTCGCTCACATTTTCGGGCAGCATGAGGTACATTTGCCCGCCCCCGTAGGTCGAAACCCAATCGTCCCAATTCGTAAATGCCCCGAATTCTTTCAATGAAGCAAACGAAAGCAGCGTCGTAAACGGCAGATTAGTCGTCACGGGTGGGTCGGCCACCACGCCTGTGACCACAAAATCCATTTGATTCCTGACCCTAATGCTTTTGCCCATGGGATCGGCATTGCCGAAAAATTTGTGGGCCTGTCCTTCCGTCAGTACCGCCGAGCCCGGGTTTTTGAGCGCCTGCGTTGGCGAGCCTTTCAGCCACTTGTAATCGAACAACCGAAAATACTCCGGTCCTGTGAATGCAACGTTGTAAGTGGGGTCGGAAAACTTCTTTTTCTCGGAACCCTGTGTGACTGTGATCAGCGTCTCGCGTATGCCATACGTGCAGGCAAGCTGATCCCTGATCTCGGGATAATCGTTACGCAGCGCCGCCAGCGCCGGCAGCGGAATACCTGCACTGAAACCCTTCTCACCATCCTCCACATTCTGGTTGAGCAAACGGTAAAGCCGGTCGGCATTCTGATGATGGCTGTCAAAACTCAACTCATACCGGACCGTAAAAAAGATCAGCAAGCAACACGCCAGGCTCATAGTAAGTCCGGTAATGTTGATCAGCGTAAAATTCCAGTTGCGGCGAAGGTTTCTGAATGAGGTAGTTAGATAGTTTTTGATCATGGCAGCTTATTTTCTATTTTTGAATACAATCAAAATGATATCGCTATGTTGACATCCGTTAGCGGAGTTTATGAAAATGGGATAATAACCCTGGATGAAACTCCCGCGATAAAAAAGAGATCAAAGATTGTCGTAACGTTCCTGGAAGAAATGGAAGAACCGATTCACCCGAAGCGCCGCCTTGGCAGCTTGAAAGGGAAGGTTGGAACTCCTGATGACTTTAATGCTCCATTGAGTTGCTACCCATTGAACTAGGTCAGATTTACGCCTACCAGTCGATTCCACTTTACGAGGATCACCGCGACCCATTCGACCGAATGTTACTCGCTGTGGCTCTGTACGAACAAATCCCGATTATTTCATCTGACGAAAAATTCGAACGCTACAAAACGTTTGTTCCCATACTCTTAAACTGACCCTATTCGCTCCGCAACGACTTCACCGGGTTCATCAGCGCGGCTTTGATGCTTTGGAAACTGACGGTAGCCACTGCGACGAGCACCGCTGCCAGACCGACTGCAACGAACACGAGCGGGCTGATTTCGATCCGGTATGGATAGTTGTCCAGCCAGAGTTGCATAAAATACCAGGCTGCCGGCGTGGCGATCAGGATCGCGATGAGCACCAGTTTTACGAAATCTTTGGATAGCACAAACACCAGGCTGCCAATGCTCGCGCCCAGCACTTTGCGGACCCCGATTTCCTTGGTGCGTTGCTCCATCACGATCAATGCAACCGCGAATAGTCCGAGGCATGACAATATGATCGCAACCGATGACGCCAGGCTGAAAACCTGCGAAAGCCTTTCCTCTTCCTTGTACCAGGCATTGGTATTTTCATCAATAAATGAGCCGATAAATTCGGATTCAGGCGTAATTTCTTTCCAAACGGCCTTCAATTTCTCCATAGATGACGCCAGACCTTGCGGTGTAACGCGCACAAAAATATACCCAATCCCCTCCGTATGTGAAAGGTACATTGTGATCGGTTTTTTGTCTGTTTTGGATGAATACAGGTTGAAATCAGGCACCACACCAATGATCTGATGCTTGATACCCGCCGTGTCGGTCTGGAAAAACTTCCCAACAGGATCTTTTTCGCCGATGGCTTTGGCCATACTTTCGGTGATGATTACCCTTCCCATCGAGTCGGTCGGATAAGCTGGGTTAAATTCGCGGCCGTCGATGAGTTTGATATTGAGTGTTTTGAGGTAATCGTAGCTAATGTGCAGCCAGTCGGTTTCTACTTCGCGCTCTTTGAAGGTGAAACCGATGGAACTGCGGGAACTGCTTCGGTCGAGGCCCATTCCCAGGTTCACGCCCGAGCCGGTGATAGCAACGACATTCGGGTCGTTGGCAAGGCGGTTACGCATTCTGTGCAGCGCAGTCTGGCCATTCACTTTCCTTCCCACCGGAATGCTGATTACCTCCTCCTTCTGAAAGCCGAGCGGCTGCTTCCGGAGATGGTCGACTTGCTGCACCGCGATAATCGTACAGCAGATCAGCAGACTAGAAAGCGCAAATTGGGCAACAATCAATGAGTTTCGTAACACTCCCGGCTTTTTGAGCGACACTTTTCCCTTCAACACTTCCACCGCATTGAATTTGGACATTTGCATTGCAGGATAACCGCCGGCTACGAGCGTAACAAACAAAAAGAGCCCGATCAGCAACGCAATTTTATCGGGTTCGAAAATGTATTCCAGCGTCAGTTTGGACCTGAATGTAGCATTGAACGCCGGTAGCAGCAAAATGGCCAGCACCACGCCGGTAAGGAAGCCGAGGAAGCAAATTACGCCGGCCTCGCCCCAGATCTGGAAGAAAAGCTGTTGTTTCAACGCGCCGAGCGACTTACGTACACCCACCTCGCGTGCACGGATGAACGAGCGCGCGACGTTCAGGTTGATGAAGTTAATGCAGGCGATCAGCAGGATGAATATGCCGATACCCATTAATGCGTAGATCAAAGAGCCTTCCTTACTGCCGGAAATTTCCCGGTTAAAATGAATGTCTTCGAGCTTTTGAAGGCGCAGTGCATACACATCGCCCCGCTCGTCCGGTTTGGCACCTTTCTTTTTTAGCTTTGTAATCGTTTCTGCAAAATACTTGGCCGTGAAAGGTTTCAGCTTTTTTTCAAATGCAAGCTTATCGACCCCGGGTTTTAGTTTGACAAAAATATTGTGAGAAAACGCATCCCACTGGTCCTTTTGCTGCTGGTAGCCGCCCACATTCTCACTGCGTATGAACGCGTCGAATTGCAGGGACGAGTTTTCGGGAAAATCCGCCAGGACTCCTCCTACTACATATTCTTTCTTGTCTTCCGCCAACCCCAGCTGAATGCGCTTGCCCATCGGATTTTCGTCGCCGAAAACGGCTTTCGCCATATGCTCGGTGATCACAATGCTGCTCAGGTCCTGCAATGCGGTTTGTGCGCTGCCTTGTTTGAAAGGAAATGAAAAGATTTTGAAAAAGTCAGGCTCGGTGAACTTGATATTCTTGTCGAGGTATTTGCCTTTGTATTCCACCACATCCGAACCATTCACAACCCGCGCAACGGCTTCGATGTCGGGGTATTCGGCTTTTAATGCAGGTGTGATCGGGAACGGCATCGAAGCGGTACGATCCACGCGCTCCGGGTCATTGGCGAAGAAATAGGGTTCGTAAATGCGGTCCTTGTCGGCATGAAAATCGTCGTACGATAATGCAAAATAGGCCGTCAGGAACAAAAAAACGCTTACGCAAAAAGCAACCGAAAGGCCGACGATATTGATAAAAGCATAACCCTTGCTCTTCCAAAGGTTACGCAGCGCGATTTTGATATAGTTTTTGAACATGGCTTTATGATTAAATGACAGCCGACCGCCGATTTTATATTTTGAGACAGCAATGGTCAAGTGTATTCAGGAATTATTAACGCATGACCACCAAACATAACCATACCTGACTATCCTTGACCACGCCTGACAATCTGTATTCGGCGGTCGGCCGTCGGCGGTCATTCACTTTTCAACGATTTCACAGGATTCGTAACGGCTGCTTTAATGGCCTGGGTGCTTACTGTAAGCAATGCGATGAGCACCGCCAGCGCGCCTGCCCCGGCGAACATCCACCATTGCAGGCTGATCTTGTAGGCAAAATCATCCAGCCACCGGTTCATGAGGTACCAGGTAAGCGGGGTAGCTATAATAATGGAAACGATCACGAGTTTGACGAAATCGCCGGACAACAGCCCCACAATATTGGCTACGGAAGCCCCGAGCACTTTTCTTACGCCTATTTCCTTGATACGCTGCTGGGCGGCAAATGCAGCCAAACC
>CAMLNK010000043.1 GCA_946481035.1 uncultured Dyadobacter sp.
TCCGCCTGCCTGAACCGCTCGAAGATCGTTTCGAGGCGCGCGTTTTCAATGCCTATGCCGGTGTCGGTCACCTCGAATGTGAGATCTACCCGGTCGCCGTCGTCGCCGTCGGCCGCAACGCGAAGGTTTATTTCACCTTTTTCTGTGAATTTGAATGCATTGCTTACCAGGTTAACCAGAATCTGCGTCAGCCTGGTAGGGTCGCCGGTGATCGTTCCGGGGATCGCCGGGTCGAACGAGACGACGAGCGGTACCTGTTTTTCCGCCGAACGGTGGTGAAACATCGTGCCTACTGAATGCACCAATGCTTCGGGATCGAAGGGCACGTGTTCGATCCGCATCATCCCGGATTCTATTTTGGATAGGTCGAGAATGTCGTTCACGATCGCCAGCAGCGTTTCGCCGGATTGCTGTACCGTGCTGATATGCAGCCGGGTATCCGCGTCGAGTTTCTTTTTTTGGAGCAGATTGGTATACCCTAAAATAGCGTTCAGCGGCGTCCGGATCTCGTGGCTCATATTAGCCAGAAAGTTCTCTTTCACCAGCACCGCCTCTTTCAGTTTCCGCTCGCTGGTGTTGAGCTGACCGATCAGCTCGGCCTGTTTCTTCATGCGGCCGATAATGATCGCGAAAACGGCCGTGAGCAGCGCCAGGACGCCTACGATCACGTACAGGTTCCAGCGAAGCACCCGCTGACCGCTTTGATCTACCGCGTCCATTTTCCGGGCCAGCTCGGCACGACTGGTGCTATCGGCCTGGTGTGAAAGTCCGCTGCTCATGCGGTATTCGTCGAGCAGGTTTTCGTTCGCAACGATCAGCTCTTCCAGATTGCGCCGCGTCATGTATTGCACTGCTATCAGTGCCAGCACGGCGGCTACAAAACCAATCGTAATATAAATGACGAGCGTGCGGACTCTCATGGATTCAGCTTTTCAGATTCACAACACATTCAACCGGCGGTTCAATGCCGCACGGTAGGTATCGGCCACGGGCACCGTTTTCCTGTTGATAATAAGCGTGCCACCTTCAATCGTATCGATTTTGCCCACCTGGATAATAAACGACCGGTGCACCCGCAGGAACTTCGATTCGGGGAGCTTCGCTTCGACGTCCTTCAAGGACGTGTGCACCGAGTAAAACTTTTCGAGCGTGTACAGTTTGACATAATCCCCCATGGCCTCGGCATACAATATATCACCGATTTTGAGCCGGCGAACGATATTTGAATCGCGGATAAAGAGGAAACTGTCGTCCTCCATCCGTACCTCCTGCTTTTTACTTCTAAAAATCTCCCTGGCCTTTTCAATCGCCTGCAGGAAACGGGCGGGCGTTACCGGCTTGGTGATATAGTCGGCCACATTCAGTTCGAATGCTTCGGCGGCGTATTCTTTTTTGGAGGTTGTAAATATAATAACCGGGTTTTTACTGCCCAGGCTCTTCACCAGCTCAATCCCCGTCATTCCGTCCATTTCAATGTCGAGCAGCAGCAGGTCCACCTGTTCGTCCATGATCTTGCGGTAGGCATCCATCGCATTGTCGCACTCTCCCACGAGTACCAGCTCCTTATCTTGCTTCACAAGCTGCTTCAAAGTGGTGCGGGCAATGATGTTGTCGTCGATCACCAGGCAATTCATAAGTAATAGTCCTGTTTAGGTGGAAAGAATGCAAAAACCAATGTAGCGAAAAGAAATCAGAAAGACACTTCCGCCCTTTTCACCGACAGTTTCCGCCTGTCTGCCTACACGCTGTTTCGCACGTTGGCGGCACCTGCTAGTTTTGGATCATTCAAACGATCAATCACCAAAAAACATAGCATCACAATGAAAACTTTCATCACTTCCGCCATCATCGCCGCATTGGCCATCACCGGAGCCCAGGCACAAACCCTTGCCAAAGAAGTCAGAAAAGAACACCGCGCCGAAAAACGTGCAGAAGCACGCCAGGAAGTAAGCTCCCGCTCCAAAGACAGCTTCTACGCCGATTTCGGCCAGGTAGCCGACGCCAAATGGGTAAGGGGCCCGCAGTTCGACGAAGTTACATTTACCAAAGACGGCCAGAAACAAACTGCCTACTACGACAGCCATTTCATCCTCGTTGGTACTACCGCCGACAAAAAATTCGCCGACATTCCCGCCAAAGCCCAGAAAGAAATCCAGAAACAGTTTAAAAACTACGCGATCGGCGCGGTGGTCGAATACAAAGACAACGAGAATAACGACACCAACATGCTGCTCTACGGCACCCAGTTCGAAGACGCCGACCACTATTTCGTAACCGTTTCCAAAGGCAAAGAGGCCGATGTGCTGATGGTCAAAACCGACGGCCAGATCTCGTTTTTCAGCACCCTTCGGTAAATGCGGGAGAAAAGGGAGGAAGGAGGAAAGGGAGGAAGGAGGATGGTATTTTCCTTCCTCCCTTCCTCCCTTCCTCCCCCTTTCCTAACGGCGCTTTTTCGCTTCCACCTGCTGCTGTACAAACGACAGCAGCTCGTTGACGTTATATCGGGAAGTATTGTTAGCCGCCGCGTAGCGCACATAGGGCAATGCCTCCTCCGGCTTATCCATTTTGAGCAGTATCACAAAAAGCATCCGTGCGCGTTCGAAGCTATTCTCCATCCTGAATGCTTTGGAAAGATAATTGACTGCCTGCCGGTTCAAACCGAGCGCAATGCTCAGTTTTCCCGCATTATCGAAATACACTGCATTTAACGGATCGTCGAGCGTTAATGCCTCGGCAACACGGAGCATACCGGTGGTGTCACGCCGGGCGGCATAGTGCGTTTGCAGCCGCGCCATCGCATCCCGCCAGGAGATTTGCTTCACCACCAATGCACCCGCCAGCTGCTCCTCCTCCGTTTTAGGACGCTTTTCCTCCGCCGGCATCGGATTATTGAACGGCCAGCCTTCTTTCAGGATCATCATTTCATATTCGCCTTTCAAAGAATCGACCTGCGTGATGGGCATTTGTTTTTTTAATATGTCAAACGGCATTTCGTAGGGAGAAGCAGGCAGGAGCCCTGTTTTTCTGAGGGCCTGATAAAATGCCTCCGAAAGCAGCGCATAGCCCTGCAAATTAGGGTGTACGTGTTCCAGTAATGTCTCTTTGCCCAAAATACCGCCCATTGAATGTTTTTCAAAAACCGCACGCGTGTCCACGAGCGTCACGCCCTTGTGTGCGTGCGCGATATTTTTGATAATGGTGTTCAAAGCTTCCGGCGCCCGGAAACGCAATGCGTCGAGCTCTTTGGCCAGTACCAGCTCTTTTTTTGCACCGTTATAGTCAGTTTGTTTGAATAGATTAATACCCGCTTGATAATGCACATTGGCCGATTTGCCCTGCCCATCATTAAGGCTGATAAATGGTTTCAAATCTTTCTCATTACTTACCAGGTTGCTGATCAACAGCGGCACACCCCTCGCACTGAATGCGTCTGCCAGCTCATTCATATTGGCCCTGAACTGGTCGGGCCCGGCCTGATATTCTTCCGAACCAAATGCAATCTGCTGGTCGGCAGCCATTCGTTTCATCAGGTTTTCCCGTAAATCGAGCTTGTTGCCGGAAACCAATGCGGTAACTCCGTCCGTTAGGGAAGCCATTAATTGCGTAAGCCTCGCCCCCCGCAGGCTCATCAGCAGGCGCGCCAGCGTGCGGTTATGCCCGATGCCTTTGGTGGCAGCCACGCCCATGGCTCCGTAATATTCGTTGTGGCCCGTGTAAACCAGCACCGCGTCCGGTTCACAATCAAGTACGGCTTTGCCAAAATTGAGGACAGTGAAGGAATTTACAGCGGTTAGCGAAAGGTTAATGACCTCGAAATCAAGTTCGGGATAGGTTTGAGAAAGCCTGTATTGCAGCCAGCGGTGAAACGAACCATTGTTCATGTAAGGATAACCGATGGTGGTCGACTCCCCCAACACGAAAATGCGGAATGTACCCGGCGCTTTTTTCACAGTAAATGGCTCCTGGTTGCCGTAGGTAGCGTTCTTTTGGTTGACAAAATAGCGCTTCGAAGCGTGCGGGTTGAGCACCAGGTAGCCTTTACGGGCCGGATCTTCGGTAAAAACTGCTAAATCATGACCGTAGCCAAACAAACGCAATGCCCCTTCCAGCACGAGCAGTACCAGAAAGGGCATTAACAACAGGATTAATTTAAAAAGAGACTGGCGTTTCATTTGCTGTTACATGCCTACGGCCGGATACTCGTACCGTCAAATTTACGAACCTGCCAGTTGGATTTACTGCTGATCGGGTACTTGGCCGCCTCTTTTTCATCAATATCCACGCCCAGCCCCGGCACCTCGTTCACCGACATGTATCCATCCTTCATCGTAGGGCACCCTTTGAAAATCGCCTGCGTCTTTTCGTTGAAACTCACGGCCTCCTGGATACCGAAATTCCAGACGGCCAGGTCGATGTGCGCATGCGCCGCATGGCCTACCGGCGAAACGTCACCCGGACCGTGCCAGGCTGTTTTTACATTGAACCACTCACCCAGCCGCGCCACTTTCATGGCCGGAGTGATACCGCCGATCTGCGACACGTGGCAACGGATATAGTCGAACCACTGGTTGGCCATCGGGTCGCGGAACTCGTTCACATTATTGAAAAGCTCGCCCATGGCGATCGGTACCGTGGTACTTTGCCGCAACTGACGGAACCAGCCCATGTTTTCGGGCGAGAAAGGGTCTTCGATAAAGAATGGCCGGTATTCTTCCAAAGCCCTGATCATATTGATGGCGTCCATTGGCTGCACACGCTCGTGAATATCGTGCAGGAGCTCAATTTCCTCGCCGCAGCGCTTGCGCACCGCTTCGAAAAGCTTCGGTACCGATTTCAAATACGCCCTTTCGTTCATATAATTGTCGGTGGCGCCGCCAAAACCTGCCGCTTTGAAGTCCGGCTTTTGCTCGGTGGCACCCACTGCCCCGTAACCGCCCTGCTGGATACGGATGTATTTGAAACCGCGGTCCATAATGCGCTGTACGTCGTCGGCCACGGCTTCGGGCGTATTGCCATTTGCGTGGGTATAGCAAGGTATCGCGAACCGCACCTTACCGCCTAGTAACTGGTACACCGGCATTCCGGCGCGCTTACCTTTAATATCCCAAAGTGCTTCGTCCAGCCCGCTCAATGCATTGTTCAGTACCGGCCCGTTGCGCCAGTAGGAACTCACGTAGGTCGAATGCCACATGTCTTCGATATTATCGACGTCCTTCCCGACGCAGAATTCGTTAAGGTACGTGTCGATCGCCGTCACTACCGCAAAAGCGCGTTGGGTGAAAGTCGCGCAGCCGAGTCCGTAGAGGCCGGGTTCGGTCGTTTCCACTTTCACGACGATCAGGTTAGAGCCTTGAGGTGCAGTGGCGATCGCCTTCACGCTCTTGATTTTCACCGGCGCCATGCCTTTCGCGTACGCGGGTTGCGTGTAATGCTTCCGCGAGTGCCCGCTCAATGCATATGCGCGATCGGCGGTGCCCAGGAGGCCCAGCAGTCCGGCGGCTGATCCGGCACCCAGCATTTTCAATGCGTTTCGGCGGTTTTGGTCGGGCTCAGAGGTACTATTGTTCATAGATTTTTGGATTAGGAATGATTGAATTTACTGCTCTGGGTTTGGTTAATGGGTTTGGAATAGTCAGTGGGTTGTAAAAAATAGTCAGGGATTGTCAAGAATAGTCAGGGATAGTCAAGAATAGTCAAGGATAGTCAGGGATAGTCAAGAATAGTCAAGGATAGTCAGGAATAGTCAGAAATAGGTCGGCGGTCGGCGGTCATCAGCCTCACGGCAACGCAAATGCAATGTATTTGCCGCCGGGTTTATGGCCGTTTTTGGCGCCGCCGGCTGCTATTACCACATATTGCTTGCCATTCACCATGTAGGTTGCCGGGGTTGCGAAGCCGCCGGCGGGCAGTTGGTATTCCCAAACGGTTTTGCCGGTTTTACGATCGAATGCGCGGATTTTTTCGTCCTTGGTGGCTGCGATGAATACCAGCCCGCCTGCGGTAACGATCGGCCCGCCGTAGTTTTCGGTGCCGGTAATAGGGACGCCCTGTTTCGTCAGTTCGGGAAACTCGCCGAGCGGTACTCGCCACAGGTATTCGCCGGTGTTCAGGTCGATGGCATTGAGCGTGCCCCAGGGCGGTTTGATGGCCGGGTAACCATCCGGATCTAAGAAGCGCGTCCAGCCGTTGTTAATGTAAGGCGGGATGTACGGGAATGTCGATTGGGCTTCTGTGGGCGCTTCGCTGGCACTGTGTTCGTCGGCAACGGGTGTTTTTTGTGTTGTATTTAAAAGAAAACCTACCAGTTCGTCGCGTTCCTTCTCAGAAATATGCTGGAATGAAGGCATTCTTCCGCGTCCGGTTTTGACAATGCTGCTGATTTCCTCTTTCGACATTCTGCTGCCGACACCCACAAGGCCCGGATATTCCTGCCCGCTGCCCTGCCGATCGGCGCGGTGGCAGGCGGCGCAGTTGCGCATGTATACGGCCTGGCCGGGCGAGGCGGTTGCTGTCGCCCCCGCCGACCGGCCCCCGGATGGCCGGACCCCGGATGGCCGGCCCCGATAATCCATCATTTTGAGGTCCCACACCATCTCGTTGGCGTTTTGGTACAAAATACCTTCCGGATCGGCCGCATTACCGCCCCACTCCGCCCCACCGCCGATACCCAGGTAGAGACTACCTTCCTTACTGGGCGGCATGTATTTGTTGCCGGAGCGGGTCTGGCTGAATTTCTCTTGGACAAATGCATGCGCTTCGGGCGTACGGTCCGTGATTTCGCTTTCCGTAAAATTCTGGCGCGAAAATGGAGCCGGTTTAATCGGGAAAGGCTGGGTAGGCCAGGGATGTTCGCCGGGCAAATGGTAATCGGTCAATGCAGGGCGCTCTTCTACCGGGAACAGCGGTTTGCCGGTATCGCGGTCGAGCAGGAAAAGGAGGCCGTCCTTGGTGGCCTGGGCTACGGCATCGATCTTGCGGGGCTTGCCGTTACTTCCTTTGTGGGTTACAGTCAGGAGGTTGGGCTGGCAGGAAATATCCCTGTCCCAAAGGTCGTGGTGGACGGTTTGGTAGTACCAGTTCATTTTCCCGGTTTCTGCATTCAGCGAGATCACGCAGTTGGCGTACAAATTCTTTCCCTCGCGATCGGCACCGTAGAAATCGACCGACGGCGAGCCGGTACCGAAATACACGGCCCCGCGCCGCTCGTCGAGCACCATACCGGCCCAGCTATTAGCCCCGCCAATGCGTTTCCAGGCATCTTTCGGCCAGGTATCGTGGCCCGGCTCCCCGGGTTCGGGAACGGTATGAAATGCCCATTTGAGCTTTCCCGTACGCACGTCGAATGCGCGTATGTGCCCGGGCGCGGCATCCCCGTATTCGGATACGCGCGAGCCTATCACGAGGATATCCTTGTAAATCACGCCCGGCGAAGTCGCATCCACCGACAGTTTATCGTTTTCACGCCCAGGTCGCCCGGTTACGCCTTCGCTCAGATCGACCTTGCCCCCATCGCCGAAATTCTGCACGAGTTTTCCAGTGGCGGCATCGACGGCACAGAGGTGGTTCCCAGCTGTGTAGAGGATTCTTTTATCCCGCCCGTCTTCCCAAAACATAACACCCCTGTTGGCATGAAACCGCGGCGTGCCGCCAGCAAACGGATCGAAGCGCCAGAGCTCTTCTCCGGTGTCGGCTTTCAATGCAAACAGGCTCAGCTGCGGCGTGGTACCGTACAAAATGCCGTGCACGATGATCGGCTGGCACTGGATTTCCATGGGACGTCTGGGGGCTGGCGCCCCGGGTACCGGTTTCGTGGCGTCGTATTCCCAGGCTACTTTCAGCTGGCTCACATTGCTAAGGTTAATCTGCGTCAATGGCGAATAGCGGTTCCCGGCCTTGTTGCCGCCATAGGCAAGCCAGTCGGCGTTGCGGTCGTCGGGTTGCAGGCCCACTAGTGCGGCCGCGGGCATCAGCATTCCCAGTGCGGCCAGCCAGCACAGGAATCGTGCAGGCTGGCCGATGTATTTCCGTAAGTTCGGATTCATCAGACAATCAATGGGTTAGGTCAATACCCCGGATTCTGCCGCATGTTCACATTGGCGGTGATTTCGTTGATCGGGATCGGCTGGGCGTAGTCGGTGGGGTCCCACTGAATGGCGCCGCCGCGAATGCGCTGGTAATAAGCCGCCTCCTTGTCGCCGATCTGCCAGCGGCGGACGTCGAGCCACCAATGGCCTTCGGCGAAAAGTTCGGCCCAGCGTTCGTATTTGAGCGGGTCGTTTTTCAGGACGGCGTCGGTTGCCTTGGTTTGGTCGGTGAGACTTTTGTAATCCACGGCCGACGGCGTGTTGACCGGCAGGCCATATGCCCTTCGCTTCACCTTGTTGATGTACTCCAATGCGCCCGCATTATCGCCTGAATGCGAGAGCGTTTCGGCATAGAGCAGGTACACGTCGGCAAGCCGGAGCCACGGAAAATTGGAGCCGTTCGACATATTGATTTCGGCCTCGGTACCATTCGGGTTGGTGAACTTGCGGAAGCTCCAAGCCTCCATATCGAGCTCGGTAATGTCCAGGTAATGCGAAATCGGGCGTTTTTTGCCGCTTACCGTCATCGAATCCACATAGGGCTGGTAGCAAGCCACCCAAAGGCGCGGGTCGACGGTTTGCTTTTTCTTCGCTTCCTGCGAGCGGGTAATGTACGCGGGGTCCACATTAGCGATGTTGGCGCTCGTGGTGCCCGGTTTGAAGTAATGGCCCTCGTTGAACCCGAAACGCGCGATGTTTTTGGCATGCGGGAACACATTGGACCAGGCCGACGCCGCCTGCCCGCCATTGTCGTTCACAAAAGTAGGCGCGATCACCATCCCGATGCTCGAACCCATCGATTGGTCGTCGCCGCCGCGGGCAGTCATGTCCACATTCAGGTTCAGTTCAAAAAGCGATTCTGAGGTAAATTCATTTTTGCCATTGAACATATCCTTATACACATCGAACGACACGAGCGACTTGCCGCTGTTGGTTACCACATCGCCGAGGTACGTTTTGGCATTGGCCCAATCGGCCTGGTAGGCGTATATTTTACCCAAAAACCCTTTCACCGCCCAGCCCGATACCTTGTATTTATCGGTTGCGCCGGTCCAGTTGGTGCTTTTGAGGATGGCTTCCGCCGCTTTGAGGTCGCTGATGATGAAATCCCAGCCTTCCTTCACGGTTTTGCGCGGTACCTGCGTCGCATCGAGGCCCGAAGCCACTTCGGTGATGATCGGCACGCCCATTTTGGCGCCATCCGTGGCCGCATTGAAGCCCTCGCCCCAGAACGACACCAAATGGAAATAGTACCAGGCGCGCAGGAAAAGTGCTTGTCCTTTGATCAGGTCAATGGCCGCCGCGTCGTTGGGGGCCTTCTGACGATAGGTTTCAATCGCCGCCAGCAATGTGTTGCTGCGCTGCACGCCGCGCCATAGCTCACGCCAGGTATCGTACAGAAAGCTGTCGTTGGGCTGCGAATTGTTCTGGCCCATTTGTATCCAGGTAGGTGTTCCCTGCCAGCTCAGATCGAGGGTATGGTCCCAGAGCCAGAGGTTTTTGCCCAGCATGGTGTGCCCGTAGAGGCCGGTCGCGTGCTGGGTGGCGTACACACCCGTGAGCAGCTGTTCCAGGTCGGTTACCGAGCCCGGGTATTGCGAAGGTGACAGCGCGCCCGGGTTTTCGACATTGACGAAGTCGTCGCTGCACGAAAGCAGGCCCGTGAGCACGAAAAGCAGGAGAAATTGGTGTAATATTTTCATAGCCTTGCTAGCTGTTAAAATCCGTTAGAAATTCAGATCGATACCCATGGAAACCAGCCTCGTACGCGGGTACGAGTAAATCGTGTCGAGCCCGCGTGCCGTGGTGCCGTTGCGCCCCAGTACTTCCGGATCAAGGCCCGAATAGCCTGTGAACGTGAGCAGGTTCTGCGCCTGGAAATAAATCCGCAAGCCGCTCATTTTCCATTGTTTTACCAATGCGGAAGGCAATGTGTAGCCCACTTGCAGGTTACGCAGTTTCAGGAACGAACCGTTTTCGACCACGAACGATGAAATGCGGGTATAGTTCGAGTTCGGGTCGCGGACGTAATTGCCCGAGGCGTCTTTGGTACCCACGCGCGGCTGGTCGGTGAGGCCGTTTCCATTGAAAAACGAGGTTTTGAAAATGTCGTTGGTGGTGTTGTAATCGCCTACGAAAAACTGGGTGTAATATTTGTTTCCATTAAAAACGTCCACACCCTGCACGCCCTGGAACATCGCCTGCAAATCAATGCCTTTCCAGCCCAGGCTGAGCGAAAAGCCGTAGGTGATCTTCGGCCACGGGTTACCAATGTAGGTTTTGTCGTCGATGGTAATGCGGCCGTCGCCGTTGGTATCGCGGAATTTGAGGTCGCCCGCGCCGGTACCGGCATTCTGGAAGAACACCCCGGTGGTGGGCTTACCCGCGGACGCAGCGGCTTCCCGTGCGCTCTGGTTCAATGCGGCCACTTCCGCATCGGTCTGGAAAAGGCCGTCGACGATGTACCCGTAAAACTGGCTCAGCGGCTTGCCTGCCTGCGTACGCGTGACGGTACTTTCGAGGTAATCACCCGCAGCGCCGTCGTTGATCGGGTTGTTGTTGGTGCCGCTCAGCTGTTTCACCAGGTTTTTGTTAAAAGCCGCATTGGCGCTCACCGAATAGGTAAAGTCCTTCACCTTACCCCGGTAATCCACGGCAAGTTCGATGCCCTTATTGCTCATCTGGCCGATGTTGGTGTACACGCCGCTGGTGCCGTAAAACCCTGCCGAAACCGGCACCGGCACCTGGTAAATCATATCCTGGGTCTGGCGACTGTACCAGTCGGCGGTGATATTCAATGCATTACGAAATAGGCCGAGGTCGATCCCGATGTCCGTCTGGTTCACCTGTTCCCATTTGATATTCTGGTTGGGGAGCTGGGCCGTCCGTGCGTAGCCCTTCGAGCGGTCGCCGTTGGGCAAACCGAGGATATTGGTACCGCCCCCGCCGCCGAACGACGCCTGGTAGGTGTATTGCGGAATGCTGCTCGTACTGCCCAGTTTACCATAACTCGCACGAACCTTCAAATTGGACACTTGTGAAAAATTATCCCGCACAAAAGCCTCTTCGCTCACTTTCCAGCCCACCGAGAAAGACGGGAACACACCCCATTTGTTGGCCGGGCCGAAGCGGTCGGAACCGTCGCGGCGGACGTTGGCGGTGAAAAGGTATCTATCAGCAAAAGTATAGTTAATCCGTCCGAACTGCGAGAGCAGGCGCGTTTGCGGGAACTCGCCGCCACTGGCTTTGTAAGTGCTCGGGTTG